>JBIOZE010000160.1:0-54078 GCA_044870745.1 Nitrososphaeraceae archaeon
CTTTACACCAGTACTCACTACAACAAGTAAAGGTACTACTTCTCCTGAAACATACAGTTTTGCAGACAGCTCAGCCAGGTTTGTAAAGATAGTTATAACTCAGAGTCATGCTGGATCCTCAAACAGCCTGGCACAGATATCTGAGATGGATGTGCTTGGCAAGACAACTACCAGTAGTGTTGATCGTAGTAGTAACCCTGAACGGGGTTCTTCCAACCAAATGCCAAATACCTCACCACAAGAATCCAAATTTAATGGAACCAAAGACAGTTCTACTGATATTATAGATAGAGGTGGTTCTAATGAAGTTAAACCTCCCAATGACAAGATATTATTAAATCATAATCCCGTAGCCAAGGATGACCTGGTTAGAACAGTAGCAAATAATCCAGTTCTGGTCAAAGTGCTTGCCAATGACAAGGATAGAGATGGGGATAAATTGAATGTGCTGCCTGTTTCTCCATCAACTTATGGTGCTACTGTTCTAGTCAATGAGAATGGCACAATATTATTCAAGCCTGTGCCCGACTTTGTGGGCGTGGATACATTCTTCTATTCCATATCAGACGGGAAAGGCGGGATTAACAAAGCAAAAGTATCAGTCAATGTTATAACAATGAATAATCTCGATTCAGATAATGACAATAAACAGATGGCTATGACAAGGGATCAATCCGTTGACGAAGAAAATAGTAACAAAAAGGTAATAGAAGAGCGGCGTGGCGACAAGTCTCATATTTCGATAGACAAGCTAATTCAAAAACGTTGGCAAGAAAATCAGACTAAAAGCGCCAACTAGGCAATTCTTTTCACTGATTGAGATCATAAATGCGATTCTATTTGTATTATGACCGATAAAAGTACTAGCAATTATATATGGACCATTTCATACTTTGTTCCGTAATCTTTGTCGTACCGTAGAATGCCCAGATTTCCAGGTATCAATGTTGCTAGAATCGTAGGGGTTGCAATAACTGTTATTATTATTGTCATTCTTGTGGCCGAATCAGTTGCAATAGTTCAAGCAGGCAATAGAGGAGTGGTACTTTACCTGGGTGCGGTAGAGGATCGAGTGTTGGGGGAAGGTTTGCATTTGATTATTCCATTCGTCGAACAGGTGGTGCAAATGGAAGTACGAACGCAGAAATTCCAAGCTGAAGCATCAGCTGCTTCAAAGGATTTACAGGAAGTACAGACAGTAATAGCTTTGAACTACAGGATAGATCCTCAACAGGCCAACAAGATCTATCAGCTTTTAGGCGTTAATTATGCAGACCGTGTCATTGCACCTACAATACAGGAATCAGTCAAGGCCAGCGTTGCAAAATTCAATGCTGAAGAACTAATTACAAAAAGAGAAACTGCCAAAAGTGTTATAGCCGAAGCGATTCGCAATACTCTTGCCTCTAATAACATTGTGACTCAAAACGTGTTTATAACAGATTTTAAATTCTCGCAGTCATTTGCAGATCAAATAGAGCAGAAAGTTGTAGCATTTCAAAAATTCCTTACAGAGCAAAACAACCTAAAGACAGTACAGGTTATTGCCAACCAAAACGTAGTTCAAGCAGAAGCTGCTGCAAGAGCTAATGTAGCCAAGGCAGATGGAGAAGCTCAAGCCATCAATATCATAACTCAACAATTGAGGTCTAGTCCTGAATACCTTCAGTGGCAGGCCATAAATAGATGGAATGGGCAGTTACCTTATTCGCTAGGAAGTGGGGGAGGAGTTCCATTTTTCCAGCTTCCAAGCCCGAATACTCAAAATCTAACTAGGCAGTAATCTACAATTTTACTAATTTATGTTAAGCACGAGTCCAGCGGAAACAAAACGGACGGAAGTGATGTATGAACTGGCCATCATAAATAGGACATAAATGACACAAAAGTATTCAAGGAAAGGTGCGACCTTATTTTTTGAACGAATTGAAAGCTTTTAGGATTCTTATTGGTAACGTAACTGATATCAATGTTGGATTCAATCAAATCTTTCCACCAGAGGGTATAAGGTATTTGAAGTGATATGGCTTTATTTTTCTTCGTGATTACATGATATCACAATCTACAATATCCCGCTTAAAACAGACAACAAGAGGGATTTTAGTCTATGAGGCTAGAAGATAAAGTCATACTGCTCTTATACTATAAGAACCGATAATTAATGTAGTAAATGGTTTGTAAAGGGATATGTTTACGTCATAAGGCAATAAAACCAGTAGGAGCTGGCAGATATGTAAATGGACAGAAGCGTTGTCAAGTATGTGAAATTTTTATGGAATGGCCTGGACTTTTTTGTCCTTGCTGTGGATACAGATTAAGAACAAGGCCTCGCAATATAAAATACAAAACAAAATTGAGATCAAAAAGAAAGCAAGTTATACGACTATCGGCCATTCAACCCAAAACAAGAGCAATTCGGATATAGCCCGCTAGCTACTCATATTGCCCGTCATGTTGGCTGCAGTGGTCATATTGCCTTCACCAGATAGCAATTGCTCGGCTAAGTCAACTTGAGTCAATGCCCCTGCCAGATCGTAAGCCTCAATTGCAGTTCGAGTTGCATTCAATACTTCTTTCAACTTACCAATATTCACGGATGTCTCTTGTGCAATTGCCTGACTAGTAGTGCCAACGACCATCAATACCGTTCCTATCATGAAGGCTGTACCTAGTTTTACAAGATTGGTACTTTTATTCATCGCAATAGCCTCTCAATTAATTTATATAAATATTTCTTGCAACTGTTGCCGATCAGACCGGTACCACTGGCTGTATTACTCTACTCATATAATTCAAGAAAATACAGTTTAGAACGAACTCTTGACATCCAACTGAAGTATACTGTCCCTCTATTAGGTATCATAAATATCCCAAAATGATTGGTGGAGTACTACAAATTGTTGAATTGATTAATATGGTGGTTTGAACTCTTTTTAGGAGCCGATATTGATTGTTCTATTAATGAATTACGCTGCCTTCCTTGAATTAAATTCTAAAGTTCTTTTTAGATCTAGTCTTTTTTCGAATGCCAATGCTACTTGTCGGAATCCAATTTTTGCGTAAAAACTATGTGCGGAAGTCCTGTCGCGTCTTGATTCAAGCCTTATACGATAGCACTTTTGTGATTTGGCAATAATCTCGCATTTCTCAACCAAAAGCTTTCCAATACCCAGGTTTCTAAATTCCTTTGAAACTACCAATTCCGGAATCCAGAATTCGCTCCGTGGTTGATTCAATCTATCAAGTATGACGAATGAAATCATTCCAATTATTCTTGATCCGAAGGTTGCAACTAAAACACCTCTGTCATATTTGGGCCGCTTGGAATGAATATACATTTTCATTATGCTTCGAAATTTCCTTTCGATATAGTGGTTTTTAGGTAAAGGCCGATCGAGTTGGGCCAACAGTTCAATTATCTTGGATTCGTCATTTTTTCCTGCACGTCTGATCTTAGGTCTCTCAATTTTCATTTACTCAGAGGTATAGGAGAATATCTATATATCAACTTGAACTGGAGTTTGAGCTTACATGATTATTGTACAAGGAATCAACTGTATCTCTTACATGGGCAAGCAACTAATTAGGGGCAATAGCCGGCCTTAATTTATTCCGTACTACTCTTTACTGAGGGTTAGCAAAAAATTGGATGATATAGTTTGCTTTCCTAATTTCCCAAGTACTTTGATATTGTTGATTGCATCTGAGACTTTGAGACAGCTCCTACTATAGCATCTATGGCTTTACCGTTCTTGAATATTGCAATCGTGGGTATACTCTGTATTCCAAAAGCTCGTGAAATCGCTGGATTTTCATCTACATTGAGCTTTCCAAATACTACTTTGCCTGTCAATTCGCTAGCAAGTTGTTCTATTACTGGCGCTACCATCCTACACGGTCCACACCAAACAGCCCAAAAATCTACAACCAGTAAAGGGTTCTCTTTCAGTGCCTGTTCAAAATTTGAATCAGTCAAGGTAATTGGAGAAGAAACGCTTGAAGGCTTGTTTTCACCCAGCTGCGCATTGGTCAGTAGTTCGCTTCTTTTTCTTGCCATAATCTCGTCTAATTCTTTATCAGTGTCTCGACTCATAAGTATACTTAGTATAAAAGGTATTTAACTGCTCAGTTAGTACGTGTGAGCGGATAACTCACGAACACCCCCTTCTCTAGAATCCAGAATGCAATTTGGTGTAACGCGGACTTCTTATTCAATTTATTTCTAGGGTTGCATATTTTCAAACTGATGTGATTCTTAGCAGAATGCTTCTTATTGAATTACAATGAAGTGTCAATCAGAAGACGATGTAAATTGCAATAATACAAATAATTTAACCAGTATTCATGGAAAAAGCAGGATATGATGTTATACCTAATATCTTCAGGATAATCTGGAAGTCCTATTTTGACAATTGTCTATTTGCAGAGGTTAATTTGATGACTGGAATTATGAATAAGCCAACGATAATTCCTCCTACCAACCAAGCTGTCACATATCCCGATCTGTTAACAATTAATGAAAATAGAATAGGGATCCAGAAGGCACCGAAGAGCGAAAGGCCATTAACAAATCCAACTGCAAGAGTTTGATATTTAGTTTGAAATCTGTTGATTTCTTTTGCCCTCGCATAAACTATTACAAAACCTGCCGATAAAAAGAATCCTGCAAGAATGACTGAAACAATTATGGCATATAACGAACTGCTCGCAATCCCTAAGAGGCAGAATCCGGATGCCATACCTGATACGAATAAGAGCTTCTTTGCATCTCTTATCCTATCATATATTCTACCAAATAACGGTGAAGAACCAAGAGCAGTTATTAGGCTTAAACTGCTTATCAAGCTTGCAGTTATGGAATCTATTCTCAAGTCTTGTACAAAGTAGGCAATGGCAAAAGTTAGGATTAGACTAGCTCCCGCTTGAAATCCTAATAATGTTATTCCAAGTATAATAAGTTCCTTGTTAAATATGGTTGCAGCTATATCATGCATTTTAATTGTAAAGTTTTTAATTTCATTGTTACTTTCTTTCAGTAATGCTAGACATAGTAGTAGTCCTGAAAGAGCTCCAAGTCCGCCACTAATAACCAAGCTCATTCTCCAACCTATGGCTTCTGCCAGTACCACCCATCCAAAAAGACCAAAAATACCACCTATGGCGTGTGCTGAATTAAGTAGCCCTATTCCCAGGCCCTCTGATCCTTTCCCCAAATATTTTGAGATCAGAATGACACTAGGCCCAAAGAAACAAGCCATTCCAACTCCAACTATGAACCTCATAGTGGCTAACTCACTTGAATTTTCAGACAATCCGCTAGCAAGGGCTGCAAACGAGGCTATGAAAATTCCATAAATGGCCATTTTTCTTGTACCGATTTTTACTACTAGGAGTCCTGCAGGAACTTGAAAAAGACCTACCCCAACAAGGAATGCTGCAGTTACTAGTCCTAACATAGACACATCTTGCCTAAATTCAGAAGCCATCAGGTAAAAGATGGAACCAATGTTGAACCAGTTCACAGTATATAAAATTCTGGCCAGAATCAATGAGATTACTGCAATTGAGGATCGGTTCATGTCTGTCTATTAGACGAAAAATATGCTAAGGCCACTTGTATTAAGATTACTAACTAAAGTCCAATTGTGCAGTGGATATCATGAAGATACGACCGCTAATAAGTCTTCATGGTATCGGGAATCCAAAATGATAACGACTTCTTGCTAGCGTAAGGTGTAGATAATTGGGGGGGTAAGAATAGAATCAAGTAATTCTATCTACGATGATAGCGAACGTGGGTATAGAGAGTGATATGCTCAAGAAACTAGATATAAAGAACCAACAAATATACGATATTCGTGCTGAATTTGAAGCGTGAGAAGGTAAAGTAGAGATCTGAATGTAAGGAGGAATTTGATAAGAATGAAGAGATTACTGAGAGATCTCTATGAGTTTTGAATAACATATGAAATTTAAACCGCTATTGTATTCCCTTACCAGAGCTTGTTCTAGCGAAGACTGTGATTTAATAGATATACTTTTTTGCGAAAACGTCCCACAATAATGTTACGCTGCAAAGTAAACAATAATTGATATCAAGTACTAAGAATGGGGATCGGATATCGGAAGCTATTAAAATTGGTCAACTTATCATATCTAGTGATTTTGATGACCAATATGTTCCCTTTAACTTTTTCCAACTACGATAGTCTTGTAGAATTCTACGATGATCGAAGGCAAGTTGTAATTCATTATCATCTGGTGATACCCATTTGAGAGAATCTGCATCATCACCAGCTTTGGCGATACCACCAGTTATTTTTCCAATAAATGAGATCGAAATGGTATGCCCCCTGGGATCTCTAAGAGGGTCTGAATATACCCCCAAGATCGCAATTGGTTCGACCTGAAGATTTGTTTCTTCATAGGCTTCTCTTTTCGCAGCGACTTCAACTTTTTCTCCCAAATTTACAAAACCTCCCGGGATGCTAAGAACGCCTTTAAAAGGGTCTTTTTTTCTCTTTACAAAAAGGAGGTTACCGTCACTTTCGAGGATTATGTCAACTGCCACCGCAGGGTTTGGGTACTCTTTCATGTCCCCTAGAGTATCAGAAAGTAGTTAAGCATTCATACTAACACCAATGTCGAAAGTGACTAATTCAGGGTATCCTGAGGATCAGTTTATGCGAGGCTTTCCTATACTGTCATTTAAGCCGTAAGTAAAGATGGTTTAAATATTAGGGCAACCTAATTAGGTGGTCCTAATTGATGTCTCTACAATGTTTAAAAGGGAATAAACTGTCAGTCCTACGCACAATACACGAGCTAATGGACAGCGTTTCTTACCAAATCATAATGTCAATATCCGAATATGCAAAGCCCGTCGTTGAAATAAGTGTTGAAAATAATATTCCTCTCAGTTCCACATACAAGAAAATAAAGAGATTAACAAAACACGGCCTTGTCCAAGTTGATAAAATAATTATAGATGAAGCCGGCAAAAAAATATTCCTCTATAAGAGCAAAATTGGGGGGATCCGGATCGACATTGAACAAGGCAATGTCAGTATTAAGTTTGAGAATTTTATACATTCCCTTATTCAGACAAATGATGTCAGTCTATTTGAAACTCAAAAAGGGCACGGCAAGGAATTGTCTTCAATAAAGTAAATAATAGATTATGGGCAAAAATTCATTCGGCATAGAAGTAGATGTCAAGTTCTAAACTAGGGTAGGCGACCGGAGATATGGACAATAAATTTCTTATGTTACCTTCTATATTTACATTTCAGTAACTGGCATTGATAACAACTATCTTGCGATTATCTAAGATATACCGTCTATCATTCGCTCTGATCATTATGTAGGACTTTGATTATTATTGCTTCTTTTCCGCAAGAGATAGTGACCATACGGCCCAATCTTGCGATGGAATCAATTTCATCTGTTCCAACAAATATTTCATTCAAGCCACCTGCAAGAGATCTTCGACCAATTCTAATTTCAATTTCCTCGCCTGTTTGTTCTAAACTGAACCCCCTTGATTCTAAGAATTCTGGTATTGTATCTCCCATATCTCGAATTAGTGTTATTGGCTTAATACTCTTTGCTGGACAAATTCCTTTGCTTATTGTAATGTACTCACAAAAAGGGCAGAGCTTCAACAATATGAGGAATTAATACCAATAAAGTTCCAAAAAGTTATTGTATTCATGATATATGGGATTCAAGAGATACCTCCTGGGTTAATGAGATATTTTCTAAGTCAAATCCTGAGCGTAAATCTAGACCGAAATATCTTTTAGCCTATTGGGTGCAAACTCTATTTTCCAAAGAAAAAACCACATAAATCAGCTCCTGCAAACCTGGCACAGTCATTAATTGGGTTATCAGTTGAGCCACGATCTGCACCATCGTTATCATCATATGGGAACTGTGGCCTGAGATCTAATTCTTGCTGTCCCGCAGCAATATTTTGTATGTTACTCGGCGAGGGCCTGGCATCGAGGACAATGTCCAGCTCTGAAATGACTCCGCCCCTATCTACTGCGAGATGAACACTATCGCCGACGGATTTACTTTCCTCTAGATAAGAGAGAACATCATCTGTCTTTTTTACCACTCGACTATCAATTTTTAGAATGACATCCCCCACAACGGTAGCTTCCCCCGTATCGCTATTGACCTGACTAGCTGCTCGTAATCCATATTTGTCGGCTGGTCCTCCCGGCGTAATACTTGTAATCAAGAATCCACCCTTTTCCTTTAACCCTAACTGTTCTTGTAGACTTGGCGTAACGTTTAATCCCACTATTCCCAAGTATGGATGCTGATAAAGTCCTGACCTGATGAGTGAGGGAATGATTTTAGTTAATGTATCGGACGGCACTGCAAATCCTACTCCAGAATAAACGCCAGTGTTTGAGTATATAGCAGTGTTTATTCCTATTACCTCACCATTTGAATTGAGTAGTGGGCCTCCTGAATTTCCTGGATTAATAGCAGCGTCGGTCTGAATTATGTTTGGGATTGAAAAAGATAGCGGATTTGAATTAAGAGTATGATCGCCATTGTCAGAAGGTAAAACTCTACCAAGACCGCTAACAATACCTGTGGTCATTGACCCTGCAAGACCAAATGGATTTCCAATCGCAATGACTGTATCACCTACCCTCATCCCAGAAGACTTTCCTACAGATAGCGGGACCAATTTGCCAATGGGTGCATCAATCAGACTCAGTACGGCAAGATCAGAATACGGGTCAAACCCTACCAATTTGGCAGTATATGCCTCACCATCGGAGAAAGTGACATCAAATTGACTATTGCGTGAATTGCTTTGAACCACATGGTAATTCGTAATTATGTGGCCATCCATGTCATAAACAAATCCTGAACCTAATCTTGTTCCTTCTCCGTCTACCGTTGTCACTATGTCGGATATTTGAACTACAGAGTTTTGCACCTTGGAAAATAGTTCAGGAAACGATACCGGGCTCTTATTGGCCGACGGTGGGTTTATACTTGTTTGTGCTTGCGCTTGATTCAAAGAATCATTGTGAGGATTCTGAAATGCAATCAAATTAGGTGACAATAATAACATAGCTGTTGCTGCCAGAATCGGGATATTGAGATAGCTAATCACTTCTCTCTTTTTTTTCATTGTTTCTTTTCTATGTAATTTAAGTCCACATATAATATGTTGCTTAACTTTGTTTAGTCATTTCATCGTTTTGCTGAAGTTAGAGGATCTGGTTTCTATATGAATTAATAACGAACATTATTAGATATGTTAATTGCTAACCCGACTAACTGTTAATTTTAGTATAGTTCGGTTATACAGTATCAACAAATGAACGGTATGGCAAAATGAATATTTTGGATCATTGAGTTGACCGCAACTATACGAGCTAATATGTTCACTAAAAAATAGTCTTGTGAAAATAAACAGTATTTATTATATGACACATCTAAACCCTGAAAGTGTAACATATAGAAGGAGACGGGTAATCTGTTTAGATTAGCTTACAATTGTAAGGACTCGCTTCGTTACCCTCCACAAAACAGTGAGATTATCGATATCTCAATTGATGCACAAATACTACTCACCTTTCAAATTTTGATAATTCCCCGACTACCCAACGCACTTTTAATTTGCCGTGTCGGTGTTATTATTGCCGAACTCGCTTGCAATAGCATTTTTGAGTATTTCGTAGTACTTTGTTGGCGTAACTGTTCCATCCTGCACAAGGTTAAAGTTAGGAGTATCTGCATCTCTGAAATCCCACTTCCAGAAAGCCGTACCCCAAATGTTATTTTTCTTGAACGAATCCAATATCTTTGCTGCATTGTCATCGGTGAGTTCACTCTGACCTGGATCAAGTTTGAATACACCACCTTCCCTAGTCCTTACGACGTTGTTCCATTCTCCAACATATAGTGGAACTCCAGTCAGGTCTCTTGCCTTAAGAAAAGTATCAAATCTTTCTCTCTGGTAAGCATCCCGGTCAGGGACACCGTATACACTTATCTTGAAGACTACATTCTGCTTGTTAGAAGGGGCCATTTTTGCCAGGTTTTCAGGTGTAAGATCGATGGGACTGTTCAAATCTACGGGAACATTCATGCTATATACAATAGTTTTCTGAGTTGAATTTCTAAGTTCATTTGTCATAAAGGAATTGAACTGGCCTATTTTTGACCATTGGTCTACATCATCTACATGGGGCTCACTAAGAATCTCGTAGCCTAAAGTACTTGTATGATTGTCAACTGTGCCAACTATTTTCTTCAAGAAATTTGCAGCTAGTGTCCATCCATCTTTACCGCTGTTATCTTTTACAGATCTATCCCACCAGTCGCTCCAGAACACTTGTGCCGCATTATCCGGCGTATTTCCCCCGCCATCTCTCGTGTATTCAGAATTGGTCTCAAAAAGCGACCAAGGAAAACCTGTGCCCTTACTTTCAAGCCACGAAGAAGTATGCCATTGATGGTTATCATACAGAACCTTTACTCCATATTTGTCTGCAGCCTCTGCCACAGATTTTATTTCCTTTATGAAAGCTTCGGGATTCTTCTCATAGGCTTCCCAATAAAACAAAAATCTCACGTGATTCAGCCCTGCCTCAGATATCTTCTTGATACTCTCCTCGATGTAATTAGTCGGTGCTGATGGGGTATCATTATCATCCTGTTTTAGATTAACATAGACTCCCTTCATGACCACGCCATTTATGGGCTCTTTATTGTTGACCGATGCAGTATTGTTGACCGATGCAGTATTGTTGACCGGAGTTGGAGATTGCGCATACGATGGAGCTATCGCGTTTATACTCAGAATTGCAACGATTATGACTACTAGTGTTAATCTAGTATTAATAATGACTCTATTCGTTTTCAATTAAAGCATTATCTCTCAAATGATTTAATATATATTATGAAACCGTTATCCAATACTTAATTCTTAAGTATCGTTTATGAACTAAAATCACTTAGATCATAACACAGAATCGAAGTTCGATTTTCTAAATTGGATTGTTGCCTCACATAAGTTGGGAATTCAAAATATTGGATTATATTGACCTTCCCACTTGCCTAATTTCTAAGTCAGGTTGTTACATTCAATCTAAATGTGTTCGAGCCATAATCGAAGCCGATTCTACTTCAATTAACATCGATTTAGCTTTGCTCTGCTCTAAGCCAGTAGGCGGCATATCATAAGATATTGCATTTTGAGCTATAGCAAGAAGGATCAGTGTAAAAGGCTCTGGGAACTGAGGCTTTGCGTATTCTCCTTAAGCTTGCTTAAATATTGGGAAAGACAGAAAGTAGATAAGCTATTAAATTGAATTAGATTGAGAAAGTGAAATTATATCAAAAACTCGCAGTACTCACTGCAATTTTAGGATTGGTCCTCTTAGTTCCTATTGTTGTAGGCTTTGCATATGTCAATAGTCTAATTGGTATCCCAATCTTAGGGCTGTTTTTGGGCGGTGCATTACTTCATGTATTTCTCCTCATTGCAGTGAATCTTGCCGCTCTCTATATTGCATTTCGGATCAAGAACCTGAAGATTAGTGGGATTTTGTTTATAGTATGTGGAGTTATCATATTGGTTACGACAACTTACTTGGGGGTTCCCGCATTTGTTCTATTTACTATTGCTGGAATATCTGCAATGAAGGAGAAAACTTCAGTTACCAATTTAACACAGAAGAATACTTAAATGGACAATTCTAGAAAAGAGGATTCCGTATGACTGACATAAGCAAATGACAGGATTTAAGACATCTGTTGCAGGCCACCCCAATGGGATATGTCATTTAAGAAATGCAAATGCAGCGCCTCGAAATTATATCCGATATTCTTAAGCAAATTAGAACGCAGTATAACGTCAGTAATCCATAAGGTTTACTTCTAATAATGAGAATAGGATCAAATCTTTGCTTACCAATTCATTCGAGCGACTTCCTTTGGATATTTGTTTACATGTGATGGTCCGAAATTATTTGTGAACTTTCCTTAAATGACTTTCAAATTCTGTGTCATTTAGCTTCTTGCCACACAAGTAGCATATTGATTCATTCTTTTGCGTAAAGAACCGTTTAATAGCTTCGGCAATTCCCATCTATACCCCTCTGTACAATCAATTTTATAAAAGTTCCTCATGATCCTATTATAATGTATAATTTTTAGGGTCAGTAAAGCATCGCCATGATAGAATATTTTGTCTATGGGTCCGGACAGCCCTATGGAAGTTCAAATTGTTTCATGGCCGACGATCCATATTTCACGCCCCTATGGGCACCAAGCGATTGCTTTGTTGTTTATTTGCCGGTTCAAATCGTGGCTAGGACAGGATAAATAATAAACGTACTTAAAGAGCGTCTCTCAACATGAATCAACTTTCAGAAATTCTCGGTTTTGATTTCAAGGGCGTGAAGCACCACGTAACTGCCCTAAAAATCTTTTAACAAGCATAGGTGAAGGTTGGGAATTGCGCTATTTTTCACATACGCAAGAATTTACTGGAGCAGTAAGGCGGTACCTACGCTGCTCTTGAGTTTTTTGCAATTGCTCTTATAGTATCAAAATGATTTGAAAACTTTGCTCTGATATTTTTTGAATAATAAATATTTGAATTGACATGACCTAGATGTCTAATACCAATTATGGTAACCCAAATGCCGCTATGGAGCCACTTGCTTGAACTCCCAATTGCAGTGTCTTAACCAATTTTCCTGTTGGTACAAATAGCATTCCATTTCCTAGTGAAGGTCCAACTGGTCCAATTGGCCCATTGACATCGTACTCCCATAACTTCTGTCCAGTTTCCTTATCAAGTGCAACGATTACTCCAGACTTTAGCTTTTCTGCAAATGGTAAATATCCAATGAACACAATTTTGTTAGTTATTAGGGGTGATACCCGAGGTGGATATTTTACATCATATTCCCATTTTGTCATTCCTGTAGCTAAATCTAATGCATATATACTTCCGTTATACAGTCCCTGCTCAATGGTATTGAGTGCCGCGACTTTATGCCCGCTAATCCCATCAGTAAAAAAGTTCAATCCCCTATTTGTGGCACTGATAAAGAGCGTATCGTTGTCTACTGCATGAAAATTGTACACTCCACCTGCCCATATCATTCCAGAACCATTGGGTTGCGGAAGATGATCAGTTCTGTGTTGCATACCTAGAGTTCTCCACCATATCTCAGCCCCTGTTTTCGGATCCATCGCAATGACATTTCCCATTTTGTCATGGCCCACCACGATCTTCATTTCTGTATTATTTTGCAATCTAACGCTACTTACGCTACTACCCCACGACGTATCCCAATCATGAGTATCTGGAACAGTAACATTAAGGACAGTACCTTGAGATATAAATGGAGTCGCCCACAGCAAGGTACCGTTGGTGATATTTATCGCTACCATATGGTTTGAATAAAGATTTGGAGACTGTCTTGTACTAGCGTTAAAGTTTGGCGATGCACTCCCAAGTGGCATATATACGATCCATTTGTCTGGATCAATTGATCCACCAGACCATGCCGTGGCGCCTCCATTTGGAGGGGTCTTACCTGCCTTAATCCACTCCCCATCGGTAGTATTAAAATTCCAAATGACCTGCCCGTTGGTACGATTAAGCGCGGTGATATTTCCTTTTACCATCCCAAGACCTGGAGGAAGTCCACTCCCACCTGACCCGACTACAACATAATCCTTCCATATCAGGGGATGGGAGTCGATACTATAACCCACATTAGGATCGCCCAATTGGTCTGATATCCACCTTATCTTACCACTCGCTGCATCAATTGCTACAATTGTTGCGTTTGTTGCAGTACTTGCAAAAATAAGTCCACGATCAAAAGCTAATCCCATCGTAGGCCCATTGCCCACTTTGCTTTTCCAGAAAATTTTGCCATTTGAGCAATTAATCGCTAGAATATTTCCGCCATAATCTTGTACATAACCTGTATTATTGACGACTATTGGTGGACCTTGAAATTCAAAATCGTTTGTGAGTCTCCACTTCAACACAAGCTTGTGTACATTATCCTTGGTGATAATCGATTGGTTACTATTTCGAGTACCGTAAATGTCATGATTTAGGAATAGCCAATTATTTCGATTTATGTACTCGGTTCCTTTGTAACTTTTCACAAATGGAAATGATTTATTTTCCTGATTGACTCCGGACACTAAGTCTAATCCCTCTTCAGTGAAATTGGAGCCAGCTACAAACATTGGTGAGGCTAACGTTTCACCCCAGATACCGAATAAAGCAGAAATCGATGTTATTATCAGGAAGACAAATAGAAACCGAAGATTGATCATGTGCTGGTTAGATCCGTGGTAATATATCAATATTGATCAAGCGTGAGATTCATTAAAAATTGCAATTAAGCTACCTTCCAGATTCACCTCAAAAGTACAATCTTGCTCCGACTTCTAACACGGGGATGGGTATCTAAGACTGTGTGAAAATCATAATCGCACATACACGCAAATAGCCTATCTGACTGCAGAGAGGTTTTATCCTGAAAACTTACAGAGATCAACTATTAAATGGCTTTATGGCGTCAAACGCGTATCTAGTATTCGTTTCGTGGCAATTCACAATCGACAAGTGAACTGATGCCTACAAAATTTGAAGAATTGGTGCTAATTAATCTTGTATTTGGTATATTGCTAATGTGGTGATTCCATTTTTTCTAGATGGATTTATATAAAATGAAATGCCAGGATATTCTCTTTATAGCTTTGGAAAATATTTATGCCATTATTCGAATAAA
This sequence comes from Nitrososphaeraceae archaeon, assembly GCA_044870745.1. Taxonomy (GTDB): domain Archaea; phylum Thermoproteota; class Nitrososphaeria; order Nitrososphaerales; family Nitrososphaeraceae; genus TA-21. Next base: position 14,811 of record JBIOZE010000160.1, read on the forward strand.
AAAATAGAAAGACCTAAAAATAATATTGTAATTTATCAAGCACGAAGTTGGAGTTGCATTTTGAAAATCCTAGTAGCTGACGATGAAGGCGATTGTGCGAACTTATATCAGCGAGTACTTCAGGGTAGAGGTCATGAGGTAGTGGTGGCAGAATCTGGCGAGGAGTGCTTGAAAGTATTTGGTGAATTTCTACACAAAGTTAGAATAGATCCGGGTACTAAATTGCCTACGCAACCATTTGACGCTATCATTCTTGATTACAATATCCCTGATAGAAATGGTCTTGAAATAGCAAGTGAAATTCTTAGCCTAAGCCCACACCAAAGAATAATCTTTGTATCTGCTTACCTAAAAGATACTGTCCTTCAATCTATCAGACAACTGCACGCCGCCGTCGAGGTTATGGAAAAGCCAATTTCTAACGCTTCCTTAATTCAAAGAGTTGAAGACACGAATCTTTATAACGAGCTTAAAAAATTTAACATGGATACTAAAGTTCTGAAGAAGGCAGGTCTTTCCCATGAAGCGCTTCAAAAGATTCTCGATACCTTGAAAAAGAACTACAAGGATAAAAGCGAATAAAAATTTTATATAAACAATACATATGTTTTCATACGAATTTATCTGATGGAGACCATTTCCAAACTCAATGGTGGATTATATGATATTTCCTTATCGGTCCGCAAATAACTTCAAGGTTTTTCATCTTGGACTATTCTAACGTGGAGGTTGTAGATACGGCCAGGTTCAACCAGAATTCTTATTTTGTTTAATTCAATTGGGAATAGATCAACAAAAAGGAAATAAATGGCTCGTTGAACCCAAAAATACTATGCATAAACAAAATCGTTTAAGGCGTTCGCCCCTAGGGTCAATTTTTGATCAGCATGTAAAATACGAATTCATAGATCATGACGTAAATGCAACTATGAGGACTATGGTTAAACAACCCATAGTACATCATGTTCCCGTCTTGACTGGAGGCATTGGATATCGAAATGTGTATAGATTTTATAAACGAGATTTCATCGGACACATGCCCCGTGACACAAAAATAAAACAAATATCGCGAACTATTGGAAAAGATCAAGTAGTAGATGAGCTCATCCTATCATTTACCCATGATAGGGAAATCAAATTCATGCTACCTGGTGTTCCTCCGACTGGAAAATATGTTGAGCTTCCTCACGTAGTAGTAATGAGATTTAAAGCCAATAAGATTGTGCATGAGCATATCTATTGGGATCAGGCATCCGCACTAGCTCAAATCGGCATTCTCGATACTAAAAAACTACCAGTAGTAGGTCTTAAACAGTCAAGAAAACTTCAGGAGATTTCAGGGTTGAGGAAAATTAAAAAACGGCATGGATGATGACGAGTTGAGTAAAAATATGGGTGCCGTGAGATATGAACGTTGAAGCAGATAATACTAGAGATAAAAATGACAAAATAGGATAACGTCAAAAGCGTGGAACTGGATATGAACTGCTTCCATTGGGAGATATGACAATTGTACGAGCCGTACATTCTTGTATTTCTTAAAAAAATCTTTTTGCCAGTAGCCCGCTGTAGATATGACGATTAACCAATAAAGTAAAACCCAACAGCAATTATTGCATAGACTGCGGTCAGCATGATGCCCTCAAACCAATTACTTTTTCCATCATGTGCTATCAGATTCAAAATAATTGCTGCAAGAACGAGAGTCGCCAATTCATACAAGGTAAATTCCAATGTAAATGGTTGGCCAAGAACAATTCCCACCATAACGAGTATTGGCACTACGAATAAGGCAATTTGTGTCCCAGATCCCGCAGCTATTCCTATCGACAAATCTATTTTTCCTTTCCTTGCAAGAACTATAGCACTGCTATGCTCTGCAGCATTACCAACTATTCCTACTATGATTGCTCCAACAAATAGCTCACCGAAACCAAATTGCTTGCTTGTTTCTTCTACGCTTCCAACCAAGATTTCGCTAACTGCAACAACACCGACCATACTTGCCGCAAGCAAGATGAAAGATTTCCTTTTTCCCCAATGGACACTCTCTACGGCCTCGTGTTCATGACTTGGTGTTGTAAATAAATACTTGTGAGTAAAGAAGGTAAAGACAATTCCTGCTATGTATACACTTATTAGAACTAACGCAAGAATATCACTTAACATCTGCATCTTCACTTGATTTTCAATATCCAATGGTTTTATTGCCGTAGAAGATAGGATAGTGGGAATTGCTAATCCAATTATTGCCAAGAAAATTAGCGAAGATTGCAGTCCCGCATTTTCTCTGTTGAATGTCTGCTCTTTATGTCTTAATCCACCTGCAATCAAACTTAACCCAAAAATAAGCATTATGTTCCCTAGAATAGAACCAGTAATTGATGCCTTGACAAGGTCTATTAAGCCAGCATTAATAGCGACAATCGCTATTATTATCTCAGCAGCATTACCGAAAGTAACATTGAGCAGAGATCCTAGTGTAGTCCCATAGTGTGTTGCGAGATGCTCGGTTGAATCACCTATAAGCTTGGCAAGGGGGATCAAAGCTATTATAGCAACAACAAACAAAACCAAATGATGACTATGAACAAAGTCAAGTCCGATTGCAACGGGGACCATGACAAGTAAAAAGTAAACAGCAGCAGATCTTGAAAATCTCATCGTTTCAAGCAATTATCACTTTAGTCATAGGTGAAATATATAAAATATGGGTTTATGTCGAGCATCAGGTAAGTTCAAAGCTTGCTTAGCGAATTGAAGTTAATTCCCTTATTTTTTGATGCACTAGTACTGAGGGAAGGGTTGAACGCAATTTATTAAGTAATCTGTCGCAGAAATTACATGGAACAGGATTCGGATCCTGGAAATAACCTTGACTTGGAATGGCCTAATAGCAACTCTAGACGATCATTAAGATTTAAATTATTAAAATAATGTTTAGTACTATTCCATAGGTTAAATTTAGCCATAAAGATTTCATTAAAAGTAAAGTATCATTATTGACAATTTCCTGTGGAGATTGGTTCAAAAGATCAGCGAAAGAAAGAGTATCCGGACCGAAGATATTATGGAGGAAATATCAGATAATACTTCTCTTTACTTCCTCACATTATTAGACAACAGAAATAAAGAATACCGGTTTAAATCTCCAACCGAATTAGCGAGAAAGTTATCGATCACAGCAAAAAGATACCATAGGTTAATCGCCAGAATTAGGAGGTTAGGGTTGATCAAGTTTGACGATTCAGAAATTCAATTGTCTTCGTTGGGTTTAATAGTCGTACGCTCAATAGGTACTATATATAATGCCATTGATAATTACTCTAAACTTAGGGCCATCGACATAATTTTGATGTCAGATGTTACCACTGAGGAAGAGACTCATAATCTAATCGATTCACTCATAAAAGATGAAAGAATTAAGAATATCTTGAAGCGAATTCCATAATGTGATGTCACGAGCACGAACCCTTATTGAAGATCAAATTAGAGTATTAGTTGTACATTTCTATAATGAAGCTTTGTGGTCAATTGATCACCTACTACTAGTCCGGAGATCTTATTGTGAAGGGAAAAAGCCATCGGTATTGTCATATTTTGGCTCATTAATTATTTTTAATGGTCCTAAAAATCATATCGACTTGACCTCGATAGCAAGTAATTACTAAATACTAGAAAATAATAAACAAGAAAATCCTTATAGTGGAGATGAGCTTTTACATTTATTGAATCAACGCATCTTAATTGTAGATGACGAACCTGATTTAACAGCTTTATTCTGCGAAATCTTCAAAAATGCAGGGCATGAAGTGCGCGGTTATACGGACCCAATTAAGGCATATAAAGAATTCATAAGAAACCATGACAAATATTGGCTTGTAATTACCGACGTAAGGATGCCTGGAATGTCAGGGGTCGAACTAGCAATAAAGATAAAGGAAAAATACAGCAAAATGAAGATAATCTTGATTAGTGCATTCGAAATTGAATACATCAATCTAGACAATATGAAAAAGATTGATTATTTCGTTTCTAAACCAATCTCTATGGAAAAACTTTTGGATATTGTAAATATTCAATTTAAGGGACACAAACACGCAAAACGAACACTTTTGTGTCATTAGACTTATAACTTGGCTTTTGACTTGTCATATCCATAATTACTTGCATTCGAACTTCTCATTTTAACCCGGTAGACTAAGTGTGGGAGGTTTGCTAATGATTTCTCACTTGAATAAAAGAAACTACCATTTTTTACGAGAGCATATTCTTGCTGAAAGTCAAGGAACATGAATCTTGGATACCTCCGGCCCTCCCCTTTTAGTGGATCGTAGGTTATTTTTTCATAAATCACATTTAGTTTATGGCATATGATAGCATGATCGATGCGGTTAAGGAATTAATTCTTGTAGAGGAAAATGGTGGATATGTGTCCTGGATTTCGGATAAAGATTCTAGGCTAATTAATGGATTGGATTATTGTTTGGTTGAAATTACCTGTCGGAGTGGAACTCAGTACGCTGTACAGACATACGGAGACGAAGCTTTAAAGCTATTTTGCGAAGTTAAGGCATTAACAAGAATCAAGCGTTGATTGAGTTCTTAATACAAAGTACACTAATGTTCTACCTCACAAAATCTAATACTTTGATTCTCCCTATTTCAATTTCAAGGCTTCAGGGATTATTGATCATCGTTCTTTAGCCCGTGTGCTTTTATGAATCGTAACAGGTCGTTATAATCTTCAATTTTATAATATCTTTTCATACGCTCTAAAGTTTCATCATCATAATGCACGCGGCGTTTATCCCTTACCTTCTCCATATCATATTTAAACGAATTATTGCACTTAAGTTTTTCATAAAATATCTAACGAAAAATCAGTAACCTTGATGATAAATAGCGATTAGTCTTGCAAGCAATTTCGCTTTAGGTATTGTTTCAGGTCTGCCTTAGTTTCAAACCCAAAGTATCGCATTAGGTTTTCCATGGTTAACTCATCATATAATGTAGCGCTTGTCTTCCTTTTCTTAAGAGACGTTGGGTGCACGCTCAATTAATTTTCTGCTTGCGGTAAGATAGGTTCTGAGATATATTAGGATTTACTTCGGTTTAAATATAAGAAAAGTACCTTGGACACTGCTCCATACAGATGAAAATTCTGGATACCTAAATTTAAGTTGCCAGAAAAAACATACCCTATTTAAAATAAATAGTATAGTGGACATTTGAAAATATTTACTTGTCAGATAAGGTTTAGGCATGACCTATCATAAAAACGCCAGCCTTGTGATTTTCAGACGGACCAGGACAAAGATAATTGTGGGTTATAGATGCCCTGGCCCATGTTTTGGATGCAGCATAAGGTCGGTTGCAAATTATTAAAAGTGGTGTGTTAAAAGATCCAAATCATCATACAAAAAAGTTGATGGCCCATGCAACGAAGAAACAGACTGGGGAGAGCCCTGGCCCATACAAATGGCTTCTCGACGTTTTATCGAATCTAAAGTTAGTTTCTTCTATTATCATTATTAACAATGAATATGAACACGCTTTACCAAAATACACAATTGCACTTTACGAATTCGCTGAACAAATGCAGGCATCATTTGATATGCAGGTATTATCGTATGAACGCTGCGACCTGTCAAATAGATAAGGAGGCAAGGCATTATTGCGGAACATATCGTCAATTCGTTACTTTCGAGTCAATTAAGAAAGAGGCAATTTGGACATGAATCTTCTTTCTGCATACCGTTAATTTTAGTCCAGGTCTTCTTCACAAGAAACACGACCACCATTTTTGATTATCATATATTTTATGCATCCAATGGACACGGAACGTTCTTCTCCGTAGAGTTATCATTGACTGTCCGTCTATCAGCATCATTCGAAGACAACCAACTAGATTCAGTCTTTGTGGTGTAAAGTATTATCAAAAATTAAATAGAACCTACAAAGGAATTTAATATCAATTAGATAAGTGAGTAAAGTCATTTCACTACTAATACTGGACAATGTGAATATGTTACTACTCCGCTTGCAACACCACCCATCAACATTCTTTTAAATCCAGACTTACCTTTACTGCCAATAACAATCATATCTATATTCTTCTTCTCTGCAAATTCCACAATCTCTTTTACGACTGATGTATATTGACTAATAACAGTGGTTTCAACGTTCACGTTATTTTCTGTCGCCTTTTGTTTCACTTTGTCTAATACCTGATGCGCATATTCCTTTTCAGTTGTTTCAATTTCCTTCTCCCTGCCAGTATTCGCATACTCGAATTCACTATATGGGAGAGGCGAGACGATAGATAATACAATCAATTCTGCGTTGGTGCTTTTAGCCAAGTCAATCGCAACGGCGCTAGCGTCTAAGGATGGATCAGAACCATCTACTGCTACAAGTATCTTTTTGATAGGCAATATTTACTGATTATAATCCTTATTTAATTAATTTTTCATCTGTCCAGTCAGCGTTTACCTGGAGTTTAGAAGTCAAACTTCTCATATTTGCTTACTGCTAAATTCAGGACTAAAACGATCCAGAATAGATATTCGCTGGGCCTCAGGTAGATCCCAGGCCTGAAGTTCACCTTTGGACATTTTGTGATAGGTGAATTTGTAGTAGTGCACATGTTTACCCCCTCCCCGTCTTATAGGTATATCGTTTGCTAAATACTGTAAAGCATCTCACAATCAGCTCATGCATAGCATTTCAACAATTGAAAATTCTACCAGATTTGGGCGACTACCAAGACTTCAAACAGCTTATGAATATCTTTACAGAGTCACATTCAGCATTAAAGATGTACATTCAGCGCTAGAGATTTTAGCTGGTGATACAGTATGTATTATTGGTAATCCAAAATTTACAAATCTAATTCTTGCCAGATTATGTGTTTCATGTTTATTACCCAGAAGACATGGTGGTCTAGAAATCTATAATTCTCCTTCTAGTATATTTATCCTTGATGCTGGTAACTGTACTAATGTGTATCAACACATAACTTTCATGAAGCAGTGTGGATTGGATATAAAAAAATCGTTACAACGGATAGTACTATCAAGACTTTTTACAATCTACCAGCTTGTAAACTCAATACTATATGAGCTACCAAAATTCATTCAAGAATTTAATGTCAAAATTATAATAATTTCTGATCTTCTACATATGTTTGTTGATAACCCTCAAATTCATACAAATGAAATAGAAGCATTGCTAAAAGAAATTGGAAATTCATTATACAAAATCACAAAGAGAAACAACATTTTACTGCTTACTTCCCTTTACCTAACCAGCGATAATAACGATCAATCATATGATTTATCATCAAATTTTCTTCATATTTTTAACAAAGGTATTGAGATTGTTGAAAATAGAACCAATGATCGGCTAAAGCTAAAAATACTTGACAAACATTCTATTCCATTTCAGGATCTTGTTATTAGAAAACAAGTCAGTCTATCAATTGAAGATCTCTTAGTAGTGAGTCCCATTCAAAGTGAGAATTGATTGGGTAATTCCATCATTTAGGATTGCAAGTATGACAGAAGAGCGAAAATGGAGATCATTTAAATATAATCTCAACAAAAATGACAGAAAATTATTTGATGAAATGTTTGCTATTTCTCGATTGTACAATTCTGCTTCTTCTAATTGTGTTAGACCTGTAGTAGTATCATGTATCCTAATGTCTATAATATTCCACCATTACAAACAAATAATTCAACTCACACAACAGACTGGAGTAAGAGCTGGCAAACTATCCAATGCCACACAGTGGGATGAGCTTGTCAACTAATTAGTTTACTAGTAAAAGGCATCATAATATGATACTATTCCCCAATAATGATATCTTAACACAAGAAATTCAATCATGGCAAGGTTTTGCTGAGACACTGCGATCAGAAGACAGAAAGTTATTCTCACAAATGTTAAATGACTGTTACCAATTGAATGAGGCTATTAATAGTAAGGGAGAATATTTTTCTACAGAATCTTTACTGATGGGCTTGATATTTGTACAGCATAAAATAATAAACTGGTTGATAAATAATAATTCAAAGGACATTTAACGGTAGTACAATTTACATGATGGCTAAAGTGGGACAGGAAATATAATATAGTATCCTATATGGTATCTGGGTATTTATTCGATGCCTATCCTATATCTGACAAGATGATATTTTGGATAAAGCAGGATAATGGAGAGACTGTAAGAATAGTAGATAATTGGTCTCACTCAATATATGTTGCATCAGATAATAAACCATTACTTAGATCAATTGCTAATAAAGAAGAGATCTCATATTTCATTAAAGACTATGAAATTACATCAAAATATGAGAAAATAACAGATACCACTGAATCAGAGGTTTTACAACTAACCTTAATTGATTCCACCAAAGCAGCACAATTAGCATCTCGAATTGAGAGAATGGCGAGATTCGGAGAGCTGCGGCTCTACAATGTTGATGTTTTGCCCACACAGTTCTATTTCTATTATCATGACATATTTCCGTTAGCAAACTGTAAGGTTAAATCTGATCCTTTGAGATCAAATTTAAAATGGGATGTCAGAGATAGTATCTGGTCTACAGATTACGTATTACCAACATTTGTAAATGTACGTCTAACCACATATCCAAAAATAAATGAAGGAAAAATACCAAAATTTTCAGATAGAATAGACTGCATTAAAATTCAAAAATGTGAAGATAATGATATCATAGAAATCCGAGACAATTCTGAATCTGAAATTCTGCACCAACTAATGAAAGAAATTGGAATGATAAATCCCGACTTTATTTTAACATATAATGGTGACTCATTTACGTTCCCATATCTGTTGGAAAGATCCAAAGAAAATGATATAGAACTTATTTTAGATAGAGAATGTGTACCTCTACTACAGCAGAAAAAAGAAGGGATATCTTTTTTTTCTTATGGGCGCATTTATTTTAGACCAACGTCGACAAAGCTGTTAGGTCGAATACATATCGATACTGATAATTCTTTTGTGTTAAATGAAGCAGGCTTAGAAGGTCTTTATGAGTTGACAAGAATATGCAGGATGCCCTTACATGAGGCGTCAAGGGCTAGTATTGGAAAATGTATGTCCTCTTTACAATTTTATCATGCAAGCAAAAAAAACCTTCTAATTCCTTGGAAACCTACAATGATGGAACATCCAAAAACAATGGAAGAGCTTATTTTAGCTGATCGTGGTGGGCTTATTTTCGAACCCGAGACAGGAGTTCATGAAAAAGTTGCAGAATATGACTTTGTTTCTCTATATCCTAACATTATGTATAAGAAGAATATTTCAGCCGAAACGGTTGTTTGCAATTGCTGCCCTGAATCTAAACTAAAAGTGCCTAGACTGAAAAGATATCGCAGATGTGAAAAGAGAAATGGAATTGTTCCAACATCTCTAGAGATTCTACTTACTAAGAGAACAATTTACAAGAAACTACGAAATTCTACCTACGATCCTAGATTGAAAGACATGTATGACTTGAGAAAAACGGCCTTGAAGTGGGTTCTTGTAACGTCATTTGGTTATCTTGGATTCAATAATGCAAAATTTGGCAGAATAGACGCTCATATCGCAGTATGCGCTTTTGATAGACAAATACTCGCACAATCAATGAGAATAGCAGAGAAGCACAATTTTCGTCTTTTACATGGCATAGTAGATTCAATATGGGTACAGAAGAAAAATGCTTTGCAAACTGATTATTCTAGACTCAAAGAATCAATAGAAGATAACACAGGTTTTGAAAGTTCATTTGAAGGTATCTATAAATGGATCGTATTTGTTCCATCAAATGATAGTATATCATTATCATCACTACAACAACAGTCGCTACTACCAGTAGCAAACCGATATTTTGGAGTATTTGAAGATGGCACCATTAAGACAAGGGGTATAGAAGCTAGGAGACACGATACGCCTCCTTTCTTCTCAAAAGTTCAGCAGCTGATCTTGGATATAATGGCAGAAGGTGAAACTGTACAAGAAGTCAAGGATTTGATGCCAAAAGTGAGAGAGACTTTTGATGCCAATATCAAGATGATAAGAAAGAGGAGGATCTCTTTAGAGGAACTTGTTTTTACAAAGAGAATATCCAAAGATTTTGGAGATTATGATAAAAGAAGTACTGTAGAAAATCATGCACTATCCCAGTTAGATTTAGCTGGAAAGTCTCTCAAAGCTGGACAAATTTTGAAATATGTCATTACCAATTACTATCATAAAAACGCCGCAAAACGAAGTGTACCTATTGAGCTCACCAGCTCAAAAACTAACTATGATGTGTGGCGTTATAGTCAATTACTGACAGAAGCTTGTAATTCCATAACCCAACCATTTGGGATGACATTATTCGCAGAACAAGGTATTTGATAATCAGAAGGTCACAAATCAAGCTACAAACTCACATTAATTTAATATCGGTTGATTTCCGAACAGTCTAAATTAGGGGAATAGCTGCGGAAAATAATCTTGCGATTCTTGATTTTCATAGTAGCAATTTCTATTACTCTCTTGTCAGTCATGCTTCTGAGTACAAACTTAACGACACTCTTATTCGCTTATGCTCAGGAAGATGAATTCAGACAACGCGAATTTTCAGATAATGGGGAACCTGAACTACTTGATCGCAATCTAAAGATAGAGGAGATTGTAAGCGGACTTGATACACCTACTACCATGGCTTTTTTGGGACCAAATGATATCCTAGTCTTAGAAAAGGATAAGGGCACTGTCAAGAGAATTCTTGATGGAAAAGTACTTGATGAACCGCTATTGGATGTTAACGTAGCTAACTCTGTGGAAAGATGTATGTGCGGAATTGCGATATCAAAACATGATACTACGACATATGTCTTTTTGTACTATACTGAAATAGACGGAACTGACGGCGAAGACAGACAAGGAAAACAACCCATTGGAAATCGGCTTTACAGATACGAATTAGTAGACAACAGACTAGTAAATCCAGTAATTTTACTAGACTTACCAGCTTCACCAGGACCTCGGCATAATGGAGGAGCTATTGTTATTGGGCCCGACGACAATATTTACGTCCCAATTGGAGATGTAGATGGTTCATTTAGAGGAGAAGATTCTCAGACCGTTACTCAAAATTACGGTGATGGAATTGACGCCGACGGTCGAAGTGGGATACTAAGAATCACTCAGGACGGTCAGCCAGTCGGAGAAGGTATATTAGGAAACGAGATCCCTCTTCGTCTATATTTTGCCTATGGTATTAGAAACAGCTTTGGACTAGGATTTGATCCAGTGAGCGGAAAATTATGGGATACAGAAAACGGACCAGGTAACAGTGATGAAATTAATCTTGTGGAACCAGGTTTTAATAGCGGTTGGCAAGAGGTAATGGGAATTGCTAAATTAGAAGGAGAATTCGACGAATCTGAATTAGTAGACTTTGACGGTAAAGGACATTACAGGGATCCTGAATTGGTCTGGTTGAACACTGCAGGTCCGACTGCTGTATTGTTCATGACTTCAGATAAATTAGGAGCACAATATGTTAACGAAATGTTTGTAGCAGACGTACATAACGGCAGAATATATCATTTCGGCCTTACTGAGGACAGAATGCATCTTGCATTGCCACCGGCCCTTGAAGGCAAATTAATAAGGTCTGTAAATGCGGATGGACTCGATCAAATTATCTTCGGTCAAGAATTTGGTGGTATAACCGACCTGAAGATTGGACCAGATGGCTATCTTTATGTTGTTTCGGTAGGTCTCGGAAAGATCTTCAGAATCGTTCCGGCCTGAGTTGACAAGGTGATTTCTCGTAATATTATCAAGGTATGATATCCTTTAGGTGGGGACACCAACGAAACTTGTGAACTCTATGCTTCCAGAGTGCGCTCGATTATTTTGTGGCCTGTCTTTTTTCTATGTTCATTTGCCATTATGCTATCTAGGAATTCTTTATCGCACTGAGAGCAGTGGTACGATGTCTTCATTGTCAACATCCTAATACACAACAAAGATTAAAAATATTCCACGAAGGCTGTCGGTGATTTAGAATCAACTTTACTGAATAATAGTGCAACTAATCTCCCTAAAGTGGTTTTGACTTGGGTGATTGCTGCGTAATGGCATTTGTCACTATTCTGTCATATAATTCAGCATGTATTCGTGCTACGTTATCCCAGCTCATCTTGCCCATAAATGCCCTTACATTATTTTTATAATATTGATAGTTTTCGCCTAATTGGGTAAGAGCTCTAGAGAATGCTTCTGGATTTCTTTGTACTGTAATACCAAGCCCTAGTCTACAAAACTCTTTAAAAAAGTCCAGCTCCGAAGCAACAAAGGGTAAGCCGTGAGCTAATCCGTCGAACATGACCCCAGAACCAGAGCATACCTTATAGGGTAGTATTACTGCATCGGCAGCATAAAATAACAAAGAAAGTTCCGCTTCATTTAGAAAATCCATGTCCAAATTAACTATTTTTTTTCTTCCCTCGAATTTTGGCTCAAAGTTCTCTACGTTATAGTGATTTCTCGACGAATTAATCACAATAGTCCAATCTACAGGTACGTTCATTTTATGAAATATATCCCATCCTTTTGTAGCAGTCCTAAATCCTACAGCCAAAGCAATTCTTCCTTCTGATGGTAATGAAAATCTCTGTCGAGCAATCTCTTTAGTTGAAGGAAAAGGTGTGTTAGATTCTGCCCCATGATAAATTATCCTTCCGCCCCCTACTTTTTCTTTCATATATTGTGAAAATACAATTCCCTCTTTAGATTTTTTCAGTTTCTCAGTATTCAGATCATGGAAGGACTTAAAGTTAATAAGATGTGTCCAGTACCTGAGTAGCCTATTTCCGTAAATGCCAGTTCTTCTAAGTAACTTCCTATTTTTGATTGGGACCACCAGACGCATCCATTCTTTGAAAGTAAATGACGTGTGAAATGTTGTTACTATTGGTGCCTTACATCTTCCATAAAATGAGTCAATATTTGTTCTAGTATTTCGGGGGTTGACAGGATCAAGTATTAGTCCATATAGTCCATGTTCATATTGAACATGTACTATGTCCGGAGATATTTGTTCGACAATTTCCAACAAGATTTCTGAATTGTGGTCGTTTGATGGTGCCAAGCCATAATAATCCCCGTCTCCCTCTTCATTACATGCTACAACAACTGTTAATCCTTTTCTTCTGAGTTCCCTTGTCAAGTTAGCCGCATGGCGTCCAACACCTCCACGCATAGGAGGGTATTCTGTAGATACCATGAGAACTTTGATTGAATCGTTTTTGATCATAATGATGCACGTCCAAGTGCATTAATAGAAAGTGAGGAACCATTGCAATAAGCAAAAAACACAATAACGTCCATATTATTATATGTGCGATAAAGGTTATAATAAGATAAGTCAGTAAATCGTATCCTTAGAATGAATTAACTCAACACCCTTAGCGATACAACAACCTTCCAAGCATCAGGATCTTAGCATTTCACTTGACGTTAAAATCATGGAATTGAATTATCGCATTAAGAGTTAATCTGGTCCAGGTTAGTCTCCAGAAATCGAGAATAAATAGTGCTGCAAACGTCATAAATCTAGATGAGAGATGTTGACAAAGCCAAGCGTGATCCAAATTATTGGATAAGTATGGGCTATTCGTTGCATAATGAAGGAAAGCCAGTGCAAGCCAAGAAATATTATAAGAAGGCTTTGGATCTGGATCCAAAAAATATAGTTGCAAGGATTAGTCTTGGCAATATTCTTAGTGAGACGGGAAATTTTGAAAATGCAATTAATCAATATTTAGACGCTATTGATGTCGATCCAAATATTCCAGAGATTTGGATTAACCTTGGTGCGGCTCTTACAGCGATCGGAGACTTGCAAGAAGCAAAAAAATGTTACAACAAGGCTACTCAGCTTGATCCAAATAATCCCATTGTTTGGCATAACAAAGGATTGCTTTTGAGACACCTAGGACAGTTTAAAGACGCAGTTTCATGTTACGAAAAAAGTTTGAAGCTTTCTCCTCACGAAGTCAGAGTATGGTATGATAAGGCTTTCGCTCACATGAATTTGTCAGAGTACAAGGCAGCAGATTTATGCTATGATGAGATCTTGAAAATGGATCCAACTCATGTAGATGCGACTGGAGACAAGGGCGTCGTTCAGGCTTCACTCGGGCACTTTGATAGCGCCATTCCTTTTTTTGACGAGGCCTTGAAAATCGACCCACGAAATATTCGCTTACTAATGAACAAAGCACGAGCACTAGAAGAATTGGGGGACTTTGAAAAAGCTAAAAAATGCTACGATGAAGTTGATAGGATGTCTAGCATTTAATAATTCATTGTTTTATTCTATTTGGTAAATAGAGCATATTGATTCGATTTTAGGTATCCATATCTTATCCAAGTATCTTATTTTATTATTTCTCTTCAATATAACCTCTTCATCTTGCCCTATGGATTTACTGTAATCAATACCGATCATCAATATCGAAATTAGGTCTTTCCAAAAAATGATTTAACATTGGGTCTGTAAAGATAGTAAATTATAATAACATTGATAGCTATCCCAACAGCGGATCCTATAATTCCGGCAATTAAGGAATTATTGCTACTCCCGTCCATATTATTGATTGTCGAAATATTAGATACACCACCTGTTATCGCAGAGATTATGTTAATCGCGATTCCAGTAATACTTATTATGATGGTAATTATCCATGCCCATCCCTTCCCTCTTAATAGACCATATGACATAACCAAGTACCCAGTACCAATCACTAGTAGCACTGCACCTAGGGCGGCCAAGAGTACACCGAAGACCGATCCTATGAATGCTGACCCTTCTGAAATTTCAGCTGGTAGGCTTGAAATAAATACTCCTAGAAGAACTGTCGATATCCCTGCGAATACTGACATTACTCCTAGAATTACAGTAAGAATCGCAATGATAGTAACTCCTGTAGGTCGATTAGGCACGGGTGAGGTCAATCTAACTAAAATCCACATGATAACTATGGTTAAAAATATTGCGGTTAATCGGGGAACGGGTTAAGGATAATAATATTGAGTCGCATTACTCTGTTCTCTGTATTCCTCTGAAGATGTGCCCAAACAAAAATATCATAATATGCAAATCTTCCTGCACTTTACTTTACAAATCAAAGGATTATAATACATAATATTCTAGTTCTATTCAATATTGAATTACGAAGGATTTTGTAAGCAGATACTAGAGATAGATAAATCAATTCGCTACACTGGAGTCGTGGACCACCTTGGTACTTTACTTTCGATGGCATATAGGAGTGGCTTGGTTCCGCTGTCTTCACCAGCGGAAACTGAGGAATATTCTAAGCGAGCAATTCTACGTATGGGCTCAATAGAGTCTGGCCCGAAGGTAGGAAAATTGAAGTATGTTATAGGGATGTACGAAAACCTGATCCGTGCGACTATCCCTATTGTATCTGATCAATATAACAAATACTATCTAATGCTATCTATAGACAACGTAAATAATCCAAGTGAGATTATTGAAGAAAAAGTATTACCTTATATAAGAGAAGAGGGCCGCCAGTTTTTTTAGAGCGATTGATCAGATTTTTGTGGGTAGCGTTTGTGATATTTTTTTCAACCCAATCTCTTGCATATATTTGAGCTGGTAGAGTTGGTCCAGTATTATTTTGGTTGGTAAGAAGAATTCTGCTTGTTTTACACCATCATACGATTCAATCTTTTCAAGAATCATGTCTGCTGTAAATACATCTTTGGTCAGGAATAATACTGTAATCGTGCGTTGTGGTAGTGTTGGTGGGAGAAGTAAGAAGTATTCGTGCAAGTCAGAATAAATGTTTGCTAGAATCCTTTGATATGATCCGTCTCTAATATTTACCGTCACAGCAAAGAGGATATATCCTCGCAGCGATGCTGGATCCAAAAGTACGCCAAACTTTACTGCATGTGTGTCTTGCATTTTGTGGAGTCTTCGGGTAACTGTTCTAGCCGATATTCCAAGTTTGTGCGCTATATCTGAGCTCTCTATCCTTGGATCGGTAACGAGACATCTAACGATAGCAACATCTGATCTTGAGAGATGTGTGGTAGATTTGTGGGGCCCTGACGTGAACGTCGTTTCAACCACTGCAGGTTTAATAGCTTCAGCAAGAAAACGGATCTTATCTTCAGAGTCATTTGTAATAAGTAACCTAAATGCCGAGATGCCCCCAAGCGACTGAACTTCTAACACTACGTCGCCCAACAACTTTAGGCTGTTCAATACGTTCTTCTTTTGCCTTCTATTTCTAACGATAATTAGGCATTCTTTCTTATAGCCTAACACACTGGGGGATATAATGACTAGGAACTTTTGAATCACCCCTGCAGAAACCATGGCCAGAATTCTCGTTTTGACGCTATTGGACGTCAACCCAATCTCGATTCCAATACCTCTGTATGATCTTCGGGCATCATTGGTGAGAATCTGAAGAATTTGGATATCAAAATGGTCAAGTACCCCCTTATGCAATGAGTTTTGTATTATATAGGCCACGATATAAACTAATATGTCGTAAATATATCAAATATAGAACTCATAAGTTATATATAGGACATATCCCTATAGAAACGAAGAAGGATTTGTGGAAAGATAATAATTTGAAGTTAACAAGCGACACGCCAACCGTGGGAACATTTTCACTTATATTGCTCATTGTAATATTCTCCAGTTCGGTCGCCATGGCACAGAGAACAACTTTTCAATCCAATGAAACTGCAATTAGTGGTGGTGATTCAAGTTCTGACTCTACTGATACTTCTCCCCCTTCTAACGGTGCTGGACAAATATCTACGAAACTTGGCTCGTCGGGGGACGACTTGCTCAGCGGTAGCGGTGGCGGCGACCTTATACTAGGGCTCCAAGGCTCTGACACTATCAAAGGTGAAGGAGGGATTGATGTAATTCAAGGAGACGAAGATCCTGACAAATTGTATGGAGGAGATGGATCTGATATAGTTCAGGGTGGACTGGGAAGTGACCTTCTTTATGGTGAGAGCGGAAATGACATCCTTTCTGGCGGAATAGATGACGATATGCTCTCAGGTGGCAGTGGTAACGATAAACAGTACGGAGGAGAAGGTGATGACGTATTGCAGGGCGGACTTGGTGCAGATTTCTTTGATTGTGGTGATGGTGTAGATATTGTAATAGATTCCAATGTGACTGAAGGCGATGATAGTTCAGGCAATTGCGAAGAATTACTCGACGGGGTCGAGATTTCGGCTACAATCAGTGGGACTAATTAGGAGATGGTAAAATATGAATTCCATTAGTGGTAACTTCGAATCTGACAAGAGCAACCAGAATGAGATAAGAAACCATTCCGATAAGGTGGCCTTAAAGGTGAGTAACGTTTCAAAAATATTTGTCTCTAAGGCAGGCGAATTTGCCGCGTTAAGACATATTAGCTTCCAAGTCGAGAGAGGAGAATTTGTATCCATAGTAGGTCCCTCAGGGAGTGGCAAATCTACACTACTTAACATCATAGGAGCATTAGACAGACCTACGGCAGGCAAGGTCTGGATTGGTGGGGTAGATGTATTCTCGTTGAATGAGAACGAGATGGCTTTTATGAGAAACAAACTCATTGGTTTTATTTTTCAATCTTATAATTTGGTCCATAGGATGAGTGTACAGAAAAATGTAGAGCTACCTGCAATGGTATCAGGAATGAGTAGGGCTTTACGAGCTAACAAATCCTTGATTCTGCTTCAAGCACTAGGAATAAAAGATAAGGCTAAACTAAAGGCCTCTAATTTGAGTGGTGGCCAGCAACAAAGAGTAGCAATAGCAAGAGCACTTGTCAACAATCCGACGCTTGTTCTAGCTGACGAGCCCACCGGAAATCTAGATACTAAAACTGGAGCCGAAGTGTTCGGATTGTTAAGAAACCTTTCAGAGAAATATCAGAGGACGGTTGTGATGGTTACTCACAATCCCGAGCTTGCAGGAAATACGGATAGAATAATTCACATAAAGGATGGAATTATCGAGAAGGAGATAGTAAATAATTGAGAAACATTACTAGTAATAATAATTCTTCGATTATTGGGAAGATGCATACTGGCTGCAATACGTGGCCCGCAATTTTGAGAAAAAATCTTTCACCAGTTTTTGTCTTATGCCTCACTACATTGTTATTAACAACGAGTGTTTTTGCAATTGGCGGATATTTGCATTACAACTATGTTTTGGAGGCTTACGGACAGGTTGATAATTCACCTGGATTTCAAGACTCGTACTGGACAGATAATTTAAGTTCTATTCCAGGAGCTCGACAAATAAAACAGGAAGTGGGACCAGGAGAGGGGGCGTCTACTTTGGCCATAGTCCTTGTAAATAAGGCAAGGCAAGATATCACTAGCGTAAGGGGAGTTTTAAACTTACCTGACGGAATCGAGGCAGCTGCAGGTACTATTGCTGGATTTTCTGAAAATAATACATCTCACAACTCGAGTGATATTCGGTCTGCCGATGCAAGCCTCAATTCTGTTGTTAAGGCTGGAGACACGTTTACGTTGTATTTTGATGTGAATGTACTTGATACTGCAAAAGTAGGACAGTATTTTTCAAATCTGAAACTAATATATTCTAAGGTACTAGATTTAGGAAACATTGAAATCAACATACCTATTCAATTTCGCGTGCCTGGAAAGGTTATTATGGATGCCAACATCATTTCACCTGACTCATTAGTTCCTGGCGCTGTCAATAATGTCCCAATATCAATTCGAAATCTTGGAAGCGCCAATGCAAATGGTGTAACAGTTTCACTTAGGGATATTAGCCGCAGTAATTTGACCTCGTCAAGTGATTCGCTCGTGACATCTACAGACCAATCTGCATCATCTGTAAATCTAGGAAGTACTACCTTTGACCTTGGTAAGATACCCCAAAACGGTTCCAAGACAATAAATACCTTGATTTATCCAGGATTTGATGCTAGTGGTAACGTGCAGAATCTTGATTTGCAAATCTCATATGGAGATGCATATGGAAATAGAAAGCAATCAAGCTCTGTGGTAGGCATGGTAATTGCGCCTAAGCCTCCAGAGTCAGTGATTAGCGTGCGGACTCTAGTCAATGAAAGTGGAACTAATCAGGAGCCTGAATCTGGTAGTAGTATGGCTGATATGACCGACAAAGATAATCAAAATGCACTTATTGTGACAGCCGGTCAGATAGAGAACCTTAAGTTTGTGATATCCAATAATTCAAGTAATCCTGTTTCCAGCTTAGTGCTGACCTTAAGCTCCCCATCCGATTCAGTAAAGATAGTGGGTGATTCGAAATGGACATTGAATCTCTTGCCCCCGCAGGCTGAGCAGGTTTTTGATACTAAGGTTTTCGCTGCCAAAAGTGTGGTAGGAACTCCAGTACTCTTTAATCTAGGACTGAACTACATATTCAATGGGGATACCAAGACTGATAAGCTTGATCTTGGAGCGTACGTGACAGGGCAATTTAAAATTAGAGCTTACGATTTTAACGTTACCAATATTGCTGGTGTTCCTAATCTAGTCGCCAATTTACTAAATGAGGGCAATTCCTTGGCGATGTTTACTACGGTAGAGATGGTCAACAATTCAAATGCAAGTAAAAATAATCAACTAGTTACTACGTTGCCTCCTGCTCAGTATTTGGGAGACTTAGACGAAAATTCACCTCTTCCACTAAGCATTCCTTTGACAATATCAAACAATTTGCAAGCAGGTTCATACCCTGTATCCTTGAAAATAACATATAAGGATGATTTGAGGGCTGAACATACTGCAATAGTGAATGCAACAGTTTTTTACCAACCGCAGGTGCAATCAAATAGCACTTCTGGAGGATTCTTGGGATCAGCAGGCGGTAACACTTCAATCTTGCCAATCATGATAGGAATAGTAGGAATTATTGCGATTGTCGTTGTCATACTGTTGCGTCGAAGAAAGAGATCTAAACTGAAATTCAAATTAGAACAATCTCAAGGAGAAGATCTTACTTTTGATACAGGTTCTTCAATTTCTACTGGATTTAGTCCAGCATCTTCATCCGCAACTTCAATTGCATCAACTACACCAGAAAACAAAAAAGATCAGCCTGACGTAGGCAAATAAGAGTTTTGAGGAAATGAATATTTTTGAAATATTGAAATTCTCTCTGGAGGCTCTAATGAGCAGGAAACTTAGGTCGATATTAACTATTCTAATGGTAATGGCAGGTAGTAGCCTATTAAATTCTGTCAACGGATTTGGAGCTGGATTTACGGACCTCTTCAATAAGCAGTTTAGTAATCTGGCGCCGAACGTAATGTTTGTTTCTAGCTCACAGCAAGATCCCGGATCTGGCGGTCCGGGCTCCGCTCCTCCGCCTCCTGCGAAAATCACTTTGAACGCCGCAGTAGTCAACAGGATAGAATCGCTTCCGTTTGTTGAGGAAGTCATACCTACCTATCAAAGTCAAATAGAACTTCATTCTAAGGGAGATACTAGAACAGTTGATGTTTTTTCAGTAGATCCTGAAAAACTCAAGATAATCTCACCCACGTTAGAATATGAACCGGGCTCTTCCATACGTCCTAATGATCCATCAGCAATTATTGTGGCACACGATGTTGCCAATCCACCTGGGAAAAATACACCGTTCATAACATTGGGGCAGTCCATCAGAGCAACGTATTCTTTTGTAGACCCTGATACAGGAAAGCAGGAGGATGAATCGAAAAACTTTGTTGTTACTGCAATAGCAAAGGAAACAGGTAATCCTACAATTGATAGCTCAGTCATAATAAACCTTGGGAGTGGTAACATTCTGTTACAAAAATCAAACAAGTATGATACTTTATTCACAGTAGCAAGTTCAAGTCAGTTTGTGCCGCAGGTAGAAAAAGGCATTAGGTCGCTTTATGGTAACGACATTGGTATAACTACCTTAGAAGCTTTATTAAAGACAGTAAGGGAATTTACTGGTGGAATTAATGCATTTTTGCTGAGTATTGCTGTCATTTCATTAATCGTAGGAGCTGTAGGAATCATTACAACACTCTATACGTCTGTAATTGAGAGAACACGGGAGATAGGTACCCTTAAAGCGATAGGTACAGAGAGCAAGAATATTTTATTTTTATTTTTGGTTGAAGCCTTATTGATAGGTATGATAGGTGCCACGTTAGGACTTATTGGTGGCATAGCGGGAGGTTATATACTTGGTGGATTAGGTCCTGGAGCCGATCCACCTTTAATCCCGGTATATCTCGCTTCAGATTTAGCAGGAGTTTGGGTAATATCAGTTCTTTTGTCTGTTGCAGCAGGCCTATTTCCTGCGTGGAAGGCATCTAGGACGCTGCCAATAGAGGCACTTAGACCGCAATAGGCTTCTAAGCCTACAGGACATCCAGAAGAACCTATAGGGCAAATCTGCACCACAACCAATGGTTATTCACTATAATGTTGTAGTTTCGAATAGAAATATGAGTCAGTTCAAGGATAAGTTCGATCTAGAATGAAAGCGAACTTTATTCGCTTTCATCGTCGTTGGTACTGATTAAACTTTGATTAGTTTCAGTGTCAACTTCGGTATCTGTCTCAGCTTCTGGTTCAGTCGGTGATGATCCTAAACTCAAATCTTTAACTTCAGGTCTGGTAGCTGGAGAATTATTTCCTTCTTCACAGAGTAATTTTAGAGTCTTGAGGGGTAATGCGCAAGCATGGTATACGTCGCCACTGTTAACAGTAACGTTGGGAAATGTGGCCACATATTCAATCAGCTGCCCTTGGCCAGGAGTAGATGCCGAACTGGTCACGTTAGCACTTTCCAAGAGATCATTTCCTTTGACCTCAAAGAATTTGACCTTGGAATGGTCATTCACAGTAACAATAGCAACCACATCACCACTATCTGCCTTATCGGCACCCAAAATTGTAAGAATTACTTTGAATATATCTGTCCCGCTGCCTGTTTCCGCATTTGCGACTCCTAATACGGCAAAACTACACACAAAAGCAATGAGAATAAAAGTGCCAACTCTTGCAGCATTATTAATAGATATCATCGTATTCTTGAGAGTTCCAGAAATTCTGATCAATTGTCATCCTATAGCACAAGATATTGGATATTAAACAGAAGATCATATACTTTAGACAAGCGTATTGAATTTTTAAAAGCTCTTCGAGGATAAAAATCGAAATCTATTGATCAAAATGAATAGTACAGTATCGATGCTCATTGTTTAAACCACACTGCAATTAATTCAGCAAAAAGGTCAGTTGATAATTACCTAGCAAAAAGCTCGAAGCGTATTTAGTGTTCGAAAATCACGATCTTCAATTTTCATTACACGTTCACTGGAAATTTTGTGGCAATTTATTAAAAAATGGGTATCTGACATCTTCTGTTTCTGCCTACCCATTGCAGAGGATCTTTTCCTTCCAGATATCTGAGATCAGGGTCCTTGGTAGTTAAGGCTTCTAGGAGTACTTCTGTGACAAGTTGGAGTGGAGAACTATTTTGCAGCATCTGCTCAAAGCTCGAAGACGTGGAATATTGCAAAGATGGACTCTGGGATTTTTAGCTTAACAAGTTCGGGATCAGCTATTTACCTACTCTTTAATTTTTTCTTATTGGATTTTTCCTTTATCTTAAGTTTAGATTTTGCTCTAGTCTTGGCTTTAGTTTTGTTACTCTTCTTCTTCGTCTTTGAAGCGGTAGTATTTGCTACTTTTGATTTAACCACTTGGTTCAATCTCTCTTGTACTTCATTCAATCGGATTTGCAGCCTTCCCACAATCTCTTGCTGCTTGTTGCTGGCATAAACTATCTTATCAATTCTTAGCAACTGCCTTTGCATTCCTTTTATAAGAGATTCCATTGATCTGCTTCGGTCAACTTGGCTCTTTAGCTGATCTCTTAATTTTGAGATAGATCTCTCTTGGGCAGTAGGTTGTCGCTTTTTAATTGCGGGTATTTTTTTAGTCGCTATAATTTCTGGCGTTTTCTTTTCTTCCTGCAGCATATGACCTTGTTGGAATTCTGTCGCAACAACTTCAGTTTCAATTCCGATCTCACCCTCTTCGTCATTTTCGTCTTCTGTGACTTCTGCAGGACTAAGTATTCCCGTGATACCCTCTTGGTTATCTACTACCTCTTCAACCTCTTCCATTACCTCCTGGATGTTATTTGCATTAGTACTCTCTTCGTTTTCTAGTGCCACATTCATGTCATGTAATTCTCACTAAAAAAGTGTGGGGTCAACAATTTTTCCGTAGTTGATTCCAACAATGGGTTAGTAATGTATTGTCAATCAGCGTCTTTATTTGCGAGTCGGTTCCATAAAGCAGTGAAACGGATGGTCAGAGCCAGAAGGAGGCCCAAGAAGAGGCAGGAACTTAATGATACGGAATTAATTGAGGAAAATTTTGATTCTTTGAAGTAATGAACAGGGTTCTAATCTATTTCTCAAGAGAAACTAATGTTTCTCCAAGTTTAGCAAACTAAATTCGTGTTTCTACAATGCTTGTCCTTCCCTGATTCACAAAGCTATTTTGGGAACCAGTTCAAATTTCCCTGCACATTCATAAGGCTATGAAGAAAATTCCAACGCTGGGTCAGGTATTGTTCCTCATTTACCCATAAGGATATAGTTCAGACCAGCCACTTGCAATAAACAGTAAATTCGAGATCGGTGTGAGGGGGAAATTCACGTAAACTTATCCGCCGTCCTTTGAGTCATCGTGCTAGGATCGGATTGAAAACGTAATTATTAAAGTTTGGAGACTATTGTGAATGATTCTCATATTCAAGATTAAGTATCATAGATTTTTAAGATAAAGGGAATTACAAGAGTTAGTGTTCAAGATCATTAAGCATGTAAAAGTATATGAGAGTAATTGGCTTGCGGTGTATGAAGATTTACTGGATTCTGGGCAGAATACTAAGAGACAAGAAGTGTACAATAAGATTGTCACTTTTGATACTTCACATATTGTTCCATTATTAGATGATGCTAGTCTCTTGATGGTCGAGACTTATCGAAATGGAGCTGGTAAACGTTTGTTAGAATTACCTGGTGGATTCCTTAATGCAGGTGAAAGACCTCGCGATGCGGCAAAAAGAGAATTGTTAGAGGAAACAGGATATTCATCGAAGGTGATGAAGTATCTAACATACACTTACACCTGGCCTGGTCGAAGTACTCAGAGAAACTATATTTTTTGGGCGACAGGGCTAACCAAAATAGATGATCCAAAACCTGAACCTTTTGAGAAAATAAAGACTATAAAACTGTCGAGGAAACAAATTGCAAATGAAATATTAACAGGGAGAATTAGAAGTTCATCTTCCATATCCGCCATATTCATGAGTTATCTCCTTCAGGATATCAATCTCCCAATCCCTGCGAGGATAAGATTCACTCGCAAACGCCCTAAATTTGCTTGATTTACATAAAGGCTTCAAGAGCATAATATTAGTTGTCTCCGGTATAGATATTCAAGACTATTATTGCTTGCTTGACTCAAATAAAGCAGGAATTACGTATAGAACTTACATATTGAACATTTGATATAAGATAGTGGTGAAATTTGTATTATCAAATCGAGTAAAAACCTACCTGAGACTAAAAACTCGTCAAAACCTCTATTCAAGAATCGGTCAGTCTTCATGGGAGTCATCTAGTCGTCTGTGAAGAACTTGACATCGTCAGATCAACATACATTTCCTTTTATTTTCTGACCGTAGTTTCGGCTATTTCAAAAGGTTATATCTTTCACCAAATGCGTATAGAGCGTTGTTAAAAGCCTCTATTGGAGGAGTTACCAATCCTGCTCCAATATATCCAATTCCCGCTTTCTTATGCGCAACGGCTGTATCGATAATTGGCAGAATCCCTGTTCTTACCACTTTTCGGATATCGATGCCCGTCGCAGTTCCTTGAAAATCTAGTATTGGTATAGTGAATGTATCGTTAAGGCTCATTGTAATTTGCCTCATCTGTTTAGTGTATCTTAGTGCATCTTCAGCCGTTCCTCCTATTAGTGATAGTATGGCGGGTGAATTGGCTAGTGCAAATCCTCCTACTCCGGCTGTTTCCGTGATGGCACTATCGCCCATGTCTGGATTTGCGTCTTCCTTCCCATAACCAGGGAAGTAAACTGCGTCAATAGTGCCAGCTGGTCCTGTGAACCATTTGTTACCAAGGCCACTAACCTTTATTCCAAAGTCGGTTCCATTTCTTGCCATGATAGTGACTAGAGTACAGTGTCTTATGTTAGCGGCAGCTCTGGTCATTGTCTTGCTAGCACCCATACTTAAACAAAGGAAAAAGATTTCATTCTCTGATAGATATCTCGTCACCTTAAGTACATCACTCTTATCCAATGATTTTAGCAGGAAAGGCATCATTATGCTCTCAAACAAGACCGTGCCTGCAGCTGGCCTATTGTGAAGTTCATCTCCCATGTGTAAAGCCTTGGCCATGATAACTTTTAGATCGATCCCACCGCTTAGTTTAATTGCTTTAGCAAGACATGGTGCCAAAATATCGGTCCAATATTTTAAAACTTTGATAGCGCCGTCATCGAATTCACCAAATTGGACCTTATTTTCAACTAGCCTGCAATAGCAGGTGTTCCCATGTTTGAGATCCTTTATAACAAAAACTGGCATTGAAGCACTGATAACACCGGCCATAGGTCCAACTGCATTAAACTCATGATTCGGTGAAAACTCTATTTCACCTTGCATTATAAGGCGTACTGCTTCATCCCAGCCATTTGCTAGGCCCTCATAAATCATAGTAGCGACTACGGCACCTTTCATAGGTCCGCACATTCGTTGCCAGTTTATTGGGGGCCCTCCATGTGAAATAGTATTTCGTTTCATATTTTTAAAAACTTTGATTGCCGGTTGGATATCCACAAGAAATGGCCTTGAAGACCTCATCCTCTTTATAGCTGACCTGTTAGCCCCCTCTACGATGCTTTTTATTTGTCTAGCCGTTTTTCTCTACACTCCCACGACATGAAGATATTAATAAAATCATTTTATCCCTTCACGGTAATATGTGAGTTCCAGATTGTCCTGAAACTGCCGCAGAGAGTTTGTCAAGATGTGCTATTATTGCTTCTTCACCGCCGTTTCTGACAAAGGAAGTTGCTGCTTTAACTTTTGGGGCCATGCTACCTTCTCCAAACATGTTGGTACCAAGGGTTTCAAAATCATTCAGCCGGATATTCGTTATCAATTTTTGGTCATCCTTTCCATAATTCTCGTACACTCCATCAATGTTAGTTAAGATTACCAGCTTAGATGCCCCAATTAAAGTTGCCAAACGCTCTGTCGCCAAGTCCTTGTCAATGACGGCGTTGACACCGACTTTCACACCATCCTTTTCTATAATGGGAATGCCCCCGCCTCCGCACGCTATGACCAAAAAGCCTGCCTGCATCAGCGATTCTATTGCTTTATGTTCTACTATCAAAATAGGTTCTGGTGATGGCACCGCAAGTCTATATCCGTTTCCTGCACTAACCTTCTTGATCATAAATGAATTACTATCTCTAACTAGAGTATCCATCCATTCCTGCTCTTCCCATTCATGAAAAACTCTACCCACTGGCTTACTTGGATTCTTAAATGCAGGATCGGCCTCATCTACTAGTACCCTAGTAATGACAGTAGTCACTTCCATCTTCATTCGCTTCTTATCAATCTCATCTTGTAATGTCTGTTCAATCATGTATCCAATTACTCCCTGTGTTTCTGCGTTGCATGCATGTAGTGGCAGTGCAGGAAAGATACCGTTTGCTAATCTGTGTCTCAACAGACTGGCTCCCACTTGTGGCCCATTACCATGAGTAAGAACAATTTTAAATCCCTTTTCTATCAAGTCTATAATCTGCCTGGATACCCCTTTAATATGTCCGCATTGCTGTTCGAATGTTCCACTTTCGTTTTCTCGCATTAAAGCATTTCCACCAAGTGCGACCACAATAACTTCTGGTTTTACGCGGGTCAAAGTCTATTTGGTGTTACTATAATATTTAAGTATGTATAATCAATTTTCATAAATTCTTCACAAATCATGAAACTCAATAACTCTGATATCACTCACCCTCGTAGGTATCTAACTAATTAACCACCTAACTGGCTGCCGGTACTATTTATCAATAGTAATGGCTGGAAGTCGAATCTCAATTTAGAACTGTCGAGCAATTTGTCTTCCCTTATTTGGTCGCCTTATTCTTCTTCAAAAAGGAATCAAGTTTCCGCAATGAATTAGTACCCAATCTCCTATCTATTATTGTGAAAAGGGCGCACGTCATTCCAGTTGCGAGGTCTAGTCCAGAGGTATGACCACGATAGCTAATTGGACCCATATTTTTGAAGTATTCATTTGCGCTTCCTCGCGCCACAGAATTTATTATGCTTTGCATTTCTTCATCACAGAGGCATTCCTTCCCGCATTCCATTAATTTATAGCTCGTCCATGATGTCAATTCTGCATAATATCTGGGTAACTCTATCATGTCAAAATCTAGACACTTGGCAGCCCAATTGAACATGGCTAGAAATCCTGTAATATAATCATCGCCAGCAGGAGTATATCCTGGTCCCCTTCCGCAGAGTTTGTCCAGTATACCGGGCATGGAAGCAGCAAACTCCGAATCATTGTCTTTTTTATTACTGATACTGGCAATTGAACCTAACTGCACTGAAAGTAGCCCCTCCGTTGTCGGGTCTGGTTGCAGGAGACAGCCTGGTCTGGCCAATTTTATCAGAGAATGAAAAGTAGGTTCAGGCATATCGCGAAATTTCGATAAAGATCTTTTTGTGATGGGTTCCAGATTGTTTTTGAATATTCTTGACTTTCTTAAACCGATTACAATAGATCCACCATCTTCATCTCCAATTATCAGTTTAATGCCATCCCCCCAAATAACAGATCCAAATTTCAAATATTTTTTGAGACTTTGATTGTCTTCTTCTTGTAGAATGTTCATGGTAATTGGTGACCGTAATTCATTCTTAGTAATTACCAATAGGTTGTTGTCATGGGTCTTGATGTTTACAGCGCTATCAAAGACACCTACCAGCTCACCCCCTATTGGACTTGATTCATTGGAAACCTGTTCAGCAAACCGATTTCCTATCCATCTACATTCAAAAATACTGTTTTTCAAAAGATAATCTCAGTGTATTGATATTTGATAATTGCACCTGCCCCTACATTACAAAATTTTGGAGAGAATTCGCTCCAACTTCGGGTCAAGTTTAGGTTTAGGTTTCCAGTCCACGTGAATAGCAGATACATTCTGATGTATAAGAGAATTGTAGAATACTTCAAGTCCAATATTTATTATTTGTAATTCCCCGCCAAGCAGATTTCTGACTTTAACCAATTTAACTAATTCCCACCATTCACAAAATAGGTCTGGTAGATCTTGTTGAGATCCAAATTGCCTCTTGATATTATGTGTGCCGATGCAACGGCGGCCAACGCGTTAGTGGGAAAGACCAATACGCCTACACTTTCTAGATTTCTAATGCTCTTTTCATATCCCTGTGGGTCTCCTTTGGTACCACAGACATGAGCCACAATGCTCAAGTACCTCCTGCTCTTTCGTGCAGTCTCCTTGGCCAGTTCAATTTCCTGCAACATTGCTCCAACTGGGTCCGGATTTGACCCGTATCCTAATACGAAATCCATAATAATTACACCGACTTCAGGATCGTGTGACTCTTCGACCAATCTTAGCCTTCTTATTGTTGGATCTATCATAGGATGTGCACGCCCATGTGTAAACTCTTCTTCTCCCAAGTCTAGAATGGAGTGTTTCTTACTCTTTGAAGACGAATGCAATTTGATTGTTCTTCCCGTAGGAGCATTCGAATAGAGGCCTGTCAGTATTCCATTCAGGATTACCTGTGCCTCGTAAGCAAACGTTCCTCCGGTATATATAGCTCTAATATACTTCTGCCGTCGCTCTAATTTTTTCCATTCCCCTGTTACTGATTTATTTAATGTTTCGGGTTTTAGGTGCAGACGCTCCAACGATATCTTAGACTTTGGCTCACTAGTCAACTTTGCGACTGCAAATACAGCCGAGGCTAGTGTATTGACCTGGACAATCTTCGGCTTGTGGGAGTTAGAGATAGAGCTGTCATTGCCACCACCTATGAACGCCAGAACGTACATTTTCTTACCATGTTTTAGAATGTAATCGATTATTGACTTCTTAACACTCAGAGATGGAGGTTTGGACACTATCATCATTATTTCAATATCAGTAATATCTTCCAGCATTTTTAGCGATTTGAACATCATCAATCCACCTATCTTCTCTTTAGGATCGTTTCCTCCTACACCAAGACCATATTTTACTCCAATTTCACACTGTTCCAAAAGGCTAGAAACTTCTTGAAGTCCAGTTCCAGCAGCAGCTATTATTCCAACAGGACCTGAATGCAAAACATTTGAAAACCCAATTCCCTTCCCATTTATAATAGAGGTTCCCGCACCAGGGCCTAGAATCAAAACCCCCTTCTGCGCACCGTATTTTTTGATCGCCAGCTCGTCTTCAAGCGGCACATGGTCACTAAAAATTTGCTGATGTATGCCAGTATCTGTTAGTTTCAGTGAGAGATCTTTGACATATTCTCCCGGTATTGAAATTAACGCCAAATTAGCATTAGACATAGAGATAAATGCAGAATCAAGGTCGGTCAACTTCTTTGAAGAAGGACTACCATTATCAGATCTTGCATCCGAATCGAGTAATTCAGCTAGATTTTTTAAGGCAGAATCGACTGACAAATTATTCTCTCCTCTGATAGCTACTATCAGATCAGAGTCAGTTGCTTGGTTGACCTTAGAGCTAGGAAAACCAAGTTTTACCAGTACCTCCTTGTTTGTCTTTGTGCCCATTATCACTACTGCTTCAATAATGCCGCTGCCTCGTTTTAGTATATCAGAAATTTTCAAGAGATTAAGTGAATCTCTGTAATAATTTTCCTTTACTAAGACATGAAATATGCCCGGATTTTGCAATGTTCGTTACCCCTATTAGGTATTTGCAACATCTTCAAATATTTAAGAATACATGTAATTGCTTGTCTATCCCAATGATACGGAAGAATGATCCTGATCTAGGAATTTAGGTTTGTGATATATCATAAATATGAAAATCAATTCCCGCAAACTATAATACGATGGCCCAAACAAGTATCTCAATGACCATAGTCTATAGGAAAGAAGTGGCAGTAGCGATACGAATCGTTTTCATTTTGGCAATTACTCTAAGTTTGGTTGCCGGACTGAGTTTAAGCCATCCAGCCCAGGTATTGGTTCCCAGTTGGGCTCAAGAAAATAAACCTCTAAAAGTTGCTTTATTAACTGATGCCTTGTTTAGTGATGGGGGATGGGGTGCGGTTGCATATAATGCCTCACAGGTCCTAAAAGACAAGTATGGCCTAGAGCTGACGACTCAGGAGAAAATTGCTATTCCGGATATAGAACCAACCCTGAGGGACGCAGCTGAGGCGGGAAATGATCTTATTATCGCCCACGGATTTGAGTGGGGTGATCCTACACTGAAAGTGGCTCAAGACTATCCAAATACTAAATTTGTTGTTTTTACCGGTCTAACTAATTCTACCAATGTAGCATCGATATTTCCAATGCAGCAAGAGGGTTCATTTTTGCTTGGAGCACTTGCAGGTTTGATGACCAAAACTAATTCGCTTGGCTGTGTTGGTGGAAAGGCATATCCCAACATCATAAACATTTTCGAAGGATTCAAACAAGGAGCAAAAATGGTTAATCCCAACGTCAAGATAACATGCGTATTCATAGATGACTTTCAAAATCCTGCCAAGGGCAAAGAAGCTGGTTTAAATCTAGTAAACAACGGCGCTGACTTCTTAATTCATGTCGCTGACCTATCTGGCCAAGGAGTAATTCAAGCAGCCGACGAAAAGGGGGTTTACGCCTTCGGAGTTGTAGCTGATCAGAACTATCTGGCACCTAATACGGTCTTGAGCTCTTTCGTCATTGATATGGAGAAGGCGTTAGGTGAGGCAATTGAGATGGTTCAAAACGGGAACTTTAGTGGACAAACTTACAAACCAGGTCTTGAAACTGCTAAGGGTGGTCCTGGTCCGGGAATCGTATATCTTGCGTCATTCCACAATTTGGACAGTAAAGTCCCGGCTGACGTAAAATCGAAATTGGCCCAGCTGACACAAGATGTTCTTAATAAGAATATACCAGGAGGTATTCCAGAGAGATCTGAAGAGTCACCTTAACTTTATTGATTGCTGATAATTTTAGATGAGATATTGGTAGATTTCTACGTTAGATTCATTTTACTTAACTATATTTTACAGACATAAATAAGAAAGCCTATGGAAAAAAGCAACTCAACACAGATAGTTCTAATGAAAGGTATCACGTGTAGGTTTGGTGATGTAGTTGCAAATGACAATGTGAAATTTGATTTAGTTAAGGGCGAAATACATGCTCTTCTGGGTGAGAACGGTGCAGGCAAATCCACTCTAATGAGTATTCTTTACGGCCTCTATCAGCCTGAAGGCGGAGAAATATTAGTCAAGGGAAAACAGGTCGTTCTAAGATCTCCCCAAGATGCTATCGCGCTTGGCATTGCAATGGTGCATCAGCACTTCCTTTTGACACTCCCTCACACAGTTATAGAGAACATAATTGTCGGACTTAAACCCAAAAAAGCAATTTTCCTGGACATCAAGTCTGCCGAAAGGAAGATCCTTGAGCTATCAAAAAAATACGGTCTAAAAGTCAATCCAAAAGCCATTGTAGGTAACCTATCAGTGGGAGAACAACAGCGTGTAGAAATCATAAAGGCGCTTTATCGTGATATTGATATTCTTATATTAGATGAGCCCACCTCTATGCTAACTCCCCAAGAAGAAAAGTCATTATTTGAAACACTGCAGTCTATGGTCGATCAAGGATTGTCAATAATTTTTATAACTCACAAGTTGCAGGAAGTTATGGCTGTTAGCACCAGGGTTACTGTTCTAAGGAATGGAAAGGCGTTAGGAACCTACAAGACTTCGGAGACTAATGAGACTAGACTTGCTCAAATAATGATTGGACGAACTCTAGTACCAAATCGAGAGAAGCCATCGAGGGCCTACAAAAGTCTCAAGCCGGTATTAGAAATAAAAGATGTTTCTGCATTAAACAATTCGAAGGTACTTTTTTTAAAAAATTTATCGTTGGAGATATCTGGAGGAGAGATACTCGGAATAGCTGGTGTTGACGGTAACGGCCAGAGTGAGCTAGCAGAAATCATATCAGGCCTTAGAAAAGTTCTACAGGGTCGTGTTATCATCGATGGACGTGAAGTCACTAATCAGTCACCACATTCTATAAGGGAAAGTGGTTTGGCGTATATTCCTGAAGACAGAATGGAAACTGGACTTGTATTAGAATATTCAGTGTCAGAAAATTTGGTCCTCGATAGGTATTACTCTGAGCCTTATTCGGGTAAAGTATTTTTGAAACATTCACAAATTAGAAAATTTGCTGAGAAAATAATTTCAGACTTCGATATTAGGGGAGTACCTGGAATAAATGTTCCTGTCAGATCCATGTCAGGGGGGAATTTACAAAAAATTGTGTTGGGTAGAGAGCTTTCCAGAAGCCCAAAGGTTATCGTCGCACACAATCCCACTCGTGGACTTGACATTGGTGCTGCAGAATATGTCCACAACCAGCTACTGAGACAGAGAGAAAATGGAGCTGGAATTCTGCTAATATCTTTGGATTTGGATGAGATTCTAGAAATTAGTGACAGAATAGCTGTCATATATGAGGGTAGCATAATGGGTGTATTTAAGCAGGAAGAAGCGAATATTGACCAGATCGGTTTATTGATGGGAGGCAAAAAAGACACGCTGGATTCGACTGAAGTTGATGGGAGTGCCAATAAATGACTTCATTACCAATTCAAGGTATCTCAATTAGAAAAATAAATTTTAGACCAATGGTCCCATTCCTGAGTGGTGGCCTTGCTTTTTTGGTAGGAGGAATAATACTATCAGCTGCCGGTGTAGATCCGATCAATGCATATCAAATAATGATCAAAGGAGCATTTGGGAGCGTCCGTGCTTTAGCAGATACCCTTGTAAAGACTACATCGCTACTAATATTGGGTCTGGCAGTCTCAGTAGCATTCAAATGCAAAATTTGGAATATTGGCGCTGAAGGACAACTGTATTTCGGGGCTCTTGGGGGACTTTTAGCAGGTCTTTCATTCATTGGTGCTATTCCTATCCTTGCACCAGTTGTAGCGATAATAGCTGGATTTGCTTTTGGATCTTTATTCAGTATGGTACCTGCAGTTCTAAAGGTAAAGCTTGGAGTTAACGAGGTTATAGTAACTGTTTTGCTTAATTTTGTTGCCCTTCTTTTTATTTCGTATTTGCTACATGGTCCACTAAAAGCACCTGGGTTCCTCTCTTATAGTCCCGATATTCATCCTGAATCTGAGCTCCCGATATTGTTGCCGAACACTCGATTAAGTATTGGAATTCTCATAGCTGGCGCTTCGGCAATCGGAGTGTATTTGTTGATGTCAAAGACAAAAATTGGATTTGAGATGCGTAGTGTAGGAGCCAATATTAAGGCTGCAAGATACGTAGGAATGAACGTATCAAAGAGCATCCTTGTAACAATGGGAATAAGCGGAGGCTTGGCTGGAATAGGAGGGGCAATACTTGTTGCAGGCGTACAACACCGCCTCATCGAAGGAATTTCTCCTGGCTATGGGTTTATTGCTGTTATCGTCGCATTGCTTGGAAAGCAGAATCCTGTAGGTGTTACAATAGTTGCTTTCTTTTTTTCCGCGCTGTTAGCAGGCTCCGAATTCATGTACAGAACACTAGGAGTTCCAGTAGCACTTGCGCAAACTCTACAAGCTCTTGTCCTCGTGTTCGTTCTCATCGGCGAACTGTTTTTACGTTGGGAACCAAAAAGGAGAAAAATCTGATATACAAATGATTGAAGAAGCTCTGATTATAGGTGTTGTTGCCTCCGGGATAAGAATGTCCATACCTATTCTTTTTGCTGCACTCGGAGAGTGCATTGCTGAAAGATCTGGGGTGTTGAACCTAGGTGTTGAAGGCATGATGATAATAGGAGCATTCGCAGGCTTTATGGGGACATATCTTACGGGTAATATCGCTATCGGATTGTTGATGGCCATGGGGGGAGCAGCTGTATTAGCATCATTGATGGCTTTCTTAAGCGTGACTATAAGAACTAATCAACTTGCAGCGGGTCTAGCAATTTGGCTATTAGGTGTAGGGCTGGCGGCTCTACTATACAGGCTATCATTTGGAGTGGTAACTATCGCTCCAAGCATACAGTCTTTCGATCCTATCGAGATCCCATTTCTAAGTCAGATTCCGATAGCTGGTCCGATTCTTTTCAATCACGATCCTATGATATATCTTGCACTTCTATTAATTCCTGTAACTCATATTTTCTTATTTCGGACCAACCTTGGTTTAAAGATTAGAACGGTAGGCGAAAATCCAAAGCAGGCTGATACTTTGGGTGTAAATGTCTACAGAATAAGGTACCTTGCAATAATAATAGGGGGGGCATTCGCCGGGCTGGGTGGAGCGTACCTTTCACTGGTCATAACTGGCTCCTTCTCAGAAAATATTACCGGAGGACAGGGATGGATCGCACTAGCGGTAGTAATATTTGGGAGATGGCGACCATTTTGGATAGTGATCGGGGCCCTCATATTTGGCATGGTTAATGCATTCCAATTGGGACTACAGGCGACCGGTACAACAATACCATTCCAATTTCTGCTAATGTTACCATATCTTTTGCCTATTGCGATTTTGGCGGCTACCTACAAGAGAAGTGTCGCGCCGGCTGCCCTGTCGATACCGTATACGCGGGGAGAAAGGTAACCTAGTAGGATGATAGAATGGTACTCGTAATTATCGACATAAATATGCCTTAAGGTATAACAGGGATAATGTCCTGTTCGATTGTTCCTTCAAGCAAGTGAAAATAAATTGATAATTCGAGAGGACCAGTCTTTGGAGTTGTCGGTACTGAGGATCAGATTGGGTATTATTCTACTGGATGGTGCTGTCACGTAAATGTGCAATTCCTACATCGTGGATTACTTAATCTATAAATTATTGATAATAGTCCTGAGTTCCGCGGCGCATTCATACCGGACAGATCAGGACAGGTGAAAGACCCCATTTATCATTGTAAAATATGATCAATAATATTTTGATCATAATAAATCGAGCCGAAATCGTACAATATCATTCTCTCGATCCTACTTGAGGACTACTTATTCACTATATCATCTTCTCTCTCGACTACTTCCTCTAACATTTTCTTATAAGATCGCAATTTATCCTTAAGATATGGATACTTCAGACTCAATATTTGACAAGCCATAATAGCCGCATTATAAGCAGAAGCAATACCTACCGTAGCGACAGGTACTCCTGATGGCATTTGTAGCATTGAGAGTAACGAGTCTATCCCTCCCAGAGTATCATTGAACAGTGGTATACCAATGACTGGAATTGAAGTAAGTGAAGCTATCATTCCGGGCAAGTGAGCAGAACCACTACCACAAGCAATTACTACCTCAATTCCGCTTGCCTCCAACTCACCGATGTACTTAAGAGTCTTTTTTGGTGCTCGGTGAGCTGCAACAATGGAAACCGAGTAAGGAATTTGAAATGATTCAAGTACTTGTTCTGTATCCTTTATTTTGTTAAATAAATTTACGGACGGAGCCGCAATAGAAACTACAGTAGAATTAATATAAACATCACTATGCGATAAACGGTTCTTCTTATTAATCTTGAACTCATATGTCATGAGCTTTATACACCAAACTTTTATTGGAATGACTATAAGTACATTGCTAGATAGAAGAAAATTCTATTTTCAAAATTTCTTTTCCTTGTATCATCTATTGAAAATCTGAAAACCAACATTATCAAAATTCACACCTTATTTCACGCATGTATTAATGATAATCTAATTTGGATAATTTGGCCGCTTGAAGAATTCATATTTCCGATATCGAGTAAATGTTCAAGGACATAATAGTAATATAATATTTTTTGCATCATCGGAATCAGTAAAGTACTTGATATGATTAGATTCTGCTATTGGACAATTGTGCAATGAAGAAAATTGAGATTTGTTTATTAAAGTGTAAGAACAACAAATAAGCATTCTAGATGTAATGATCTACAAATTCTGTTCTTCAATTTCAGTCAGCTATGGACGCCACAAGAATATTTTCTGATCTGGCCCTACACAGCTCATAGCATTGCTTACACATCATCTTTTCAAACCAATATTTGAGTTGATAAGATGTCTTCCCACACCACTCACAGTGTATTATTGTTCGCAAGACAATACTCTATAAGTTTTACTAACTAGTCATATATAACATTTATCCTAATAATTTAACAAAATAATACCTCTTTTTTGTACAGATTCTGCAATATAGCATCTCTATAATTACCAATTGTTATAAAATCTACATAATTTAGCCATTAGGGTCTGCACACGCTCGAAGCAGTTTTCCAAACCTTCCCTTGAAAGTTAGACTTCTTATTTTGAATCATCCCATACCTCCAATCATAAATCGATTCTGCCTTCAGAAAACCAAATTTGCATCAACATTTGCCAGCAGGATATTGGTAACTAGAGGATACTTATTCCTAAAAACCTCAACTAGCTCACTGTCCCGGGACAAATGAACTCAGGAGAATTATCATTCCTTAATCCGTCATGTTAATACACAGCCTATTCTAATCTCTAACACTTACTTTACCAAACGTAGATATTATCATTGCTATTCTTATGGTATGTGAAACTAGAATAATTTCGAAATATTTGTTAGGTTTCATTAATGTTATAACAAAAAATCTAATCATTCTTTTTCTGGTGTTAAATGATTGGTATACCGAGAAGTTTAGAAGTTTCAGCATTCCTCTTTTGAGAAAACATCTTGCTTCAGTACTGAGTAGGTTTGACCATCTTCTGAAAAAAGATATCTATTTTTAATGCTTTAAATATAACCGATCTTTATTAAAGAGTAGATGGCACCTAGCCTAATACTAGATACTTCAAATCCTTACATACGAGGTCGCATTCATTCAATTATCAAAAGGAAACAACACGGAAAATGTCACTTTTGTAATATTGATTTCTTATCTCACGATGTTATAGTCAGCTGTGGTAATGGTAGAAGTTATTATCATAAATCATGTGCTCATAAACTACACATAATCTGAATTGTGAAGACAAAAAAGACATCCTACTTCTCATAAGATAAATAATTTGAAAGTTATGATTTTTTATTACATCATCTCAAGATTCTCTAATTGGTAAACTTTTAAACGAGGTGCAATTAGATTTTCGAAATATTGCCTGTTAATCGGTCACTTATTATGAATACTGAACGTTAGCAAAAAAATTTATGCTTAACAAGATATAAAGTCTTTAACTTAAATTCAGCGAAATTTTGTGTTTATTACACCTGTACCCAATCTTTCTAATGATTGCATCTGTTCAGGTGATAGTAGACCAATGGAACCAAGAACGAGAATTACTAGTACTATTACTATTAGCCCACCTATTGCATATGGCAATATGTGAAAAATCTTAACCAACCAAGGCTTACGTCGCTCCTTCAAACCTATCCGAACATTATGATGCAGATTATCTTAAGCTTTAGGGCGCCACTAGAGATTTTAACATGAAAATACACAATTACATCGATTCATAATCCTATCAACCTTGCGATATTGGTTTTTAGGTTGATGACTGTAGGAAGTGAGAAGAAATATGTCAGTCATCTTGGCTTGAAGATTCTTAGAATGTACTTTCTAACAAAAGTATACCTTATTTCCATGCTCTTCAAGTATTTAATTGGGATGCCGCTTTTACGGTATTACTTAGTAACATGGTAATAGTCATAGGGCCCACCCCGCCAGGTACTGGCGTAATCCAAGATGCCTTATGCTTTACTGACTCAAAATCTACATCACCAGTTACCTTACCATTAGATCTATTATTCCCTACATCTATTACGATCACACCCTCTTTCACAAGATTACTCTTTAACTGAAATCTCTCAGCATTTCCTACAGCGGTTACAATCAAATCAGCTTCGCTCAATAGCTTCCCCAACTCTCTAGTCTTAGAATGGCAAATTGTAACAGTAGCATTTTTTTGCAACAGCAAATGTGCAAGTGGTATTCCTACTAATTTGCTCCTATTTACAATAACTGTGTTCATGGATTCAACAACAATTCCGTAATGTTCTAATAATTCGAGTATTCCAAGTGGTGTACAGGGCACAAGTGAGTCTATTCCATTGACCAATAAGCCCGCGTTACTAGTAGTGAGTCCATCAACATCCTTGGCTGGGTTAATTGTATTAATAATTGAAAATTCATTAATATGAGGTGGAAGTGGCATCTGGACCAAAATGCCGTGAATATTTCGATCTTCGTTAAGCGATTTTACAAGATCACGAAGTTCGTTTTCTGTTATTTTGGGGTCAAATCTGAAATCCCTAGTTCTTATTCCCAGAGCGAGTGCCGCTTTCTGCTTACTATTCACATAAATGGTTGAAGCGTCATCTTTTCCAACTAGTACAGTTGCTAGACAAGGGACAATTCCATCCCGCATTAATTTGTTGATTTTATTTTCAAGTGTAGATCTAATTTTATTAGCTACTATCCGACCGTCAATTATCTTTGCTGACATTTTATTTAGATCTTAACCCTCAGGACGTTATAATTTGTTTATAGCACATACCTACTATGCGGAATCAGATGAAATAGACGATATTTTAAATCCGTGATGAGTTCATCGCATGAAGAATATAGTTCTGACTCGAAGATCCAATATGCTTTTGTCAATGTGTTTCCTCCTTGTCTTAAAGGGAACTATGGGTCAACAGCAGCTATGAAAAATTTCCTAACTTTTAGAAAAATGATTTACCCCAGCACCTCGCAGTTAGTATTTGCAGTATCTTCTTTTGCTTTAAAGTCTACAACACGGTCAACACCTTCTCCACAATCAAAAACATCACGTCCATCGCCCCCAACTAGGACATCATTAT
>JBIOZE010000161.1:0-38170 GCA_044870745.1 Nitrososphaeraceae archaeon
GGCTAAGTTAAAGAATCCTAAGGACTTATATTGATT
This sequence comes from Nitrososphaeraceae archaeon, assembly GCA_044870745.1. Taxonomy (GTDB): domain Archaea; phylum Thermoproteota; class Nitrososphaeria; order Nitrososphaerales; family Nitrososphaeraceae; genus TA-21. The sequence continues at coordinate 37 of JBIOZE010000161.1, forward strand.
GATCTTGGCTCACTCCCCAGTATTTACTCGAGAAAATATGCATTCAATAATTTGCTACAAAGGTTATTAAGGTAGCATTATATAATTTTACGATCACAAATGAATATGTCCAAAATAACACTAGTCATTACTACAATTTGTGTGTCTGTTTTTGCACAAATACTGGTTCACATTCCATTTACTTTTGCTCAGAATTCTTCTGAGCAAATACAACCCACAGAATCAAATACGACTTTTACTTCTAATTCTAAATTATCAAGTAATTCTTCGAATTCCCTTAATTTTGAGAGTCCAGCTCATGGAGTGTCAATGTCTTATCCATCTAATTGGACTTTGTCCACTAGTGGTCTTCCAGAGTATACCCAAATTGTAGCATTCTACTCTCCCTTGAGTAACATTTCTGACACTATTCCTGCCAGACTTTCTATATCTGTTTTCAGCTATGAAAACAATATCTCTCTAATAGATTTTACGAACATGACCCTTAGCTCTCTAAATGGATCACAACAGTTTGCAATAATCAGCTCAGAACCAATTACTCTTGATAGTAAACCAGGTTATCAGGTGATCTTGTCGACAATGCCGTCTATGCAAAATCCTATACCGTTTGGCTTGATGAATACCTGGACGGTAGTAGGAAATCATCTATATTTATTGTCATACAGTACCGATAGCTCAGAGTTCGCTAGGCATCTTCCATTAGTGGAAAAAATGATAAGTTCGTTTAAAATTCACGAAAATAGTTGATGTTTGGCAAAATAGTTCGGTATTCCGTCTGACAATTGAATTCAATCCAATACAATTCCAACTTCAGCGCAAATAGACTTTTTACCTTGTGCCAAACGAACCATATCGCCTTGAATTTCCAAATATCCGGTCTTTTCGTTAATCTTTTCTAAAAGTTCGCGGAAATAATCACTATTGTCGCCACCCAAAATTGATCTCAAATCCTGTGACCAAATTTCTTCTATGTTGAATTCTGTTGATTGGTTCAACTCAACGGCTATTTTATGCCTTTTACAAAGATATTCTATGATCTTGACCGAATAAGCAGTAAAATTTTCATCAGTGTTCTTACGTCCTGAAATTTCATCTTCGATTGACATTTGATTAATTGTATAGCTGTGGATTTAATAAGAATTGATCATACTTCAGCTCTTGTATGTGGGTCGGAGCTACTTCAAGAATTTCTATTCGCGTGAAATTGTTCTTAATTTGGCGAATTTACGTCGAAGCTAGTGTCTTCGATTGATTGGTCCGTATGTTTAAGAATCTCCTGAAGCCCTCAATGATCGACCCTTAGGCTTCAACCTAGTAAAATTTAACTTGACCTATTATCTTATCAGCAAGTTTGCAGCTTGTATCCATTCGCCATATAGGCTAATTCCGTGACCTTTAACAATCATTTTGCAGCGAGTTGCCTTAGACATTTAATCAAAATCGCATGCTTTCTTAATTGAGATAATGTTAAAAAAACAAAATACTATAGCTCCCGCGGAAAATCGGATCGTCTATGTCACATATTTTTTCCTATTCATTATACACTTCTATCTAATTGTGACTGAGCCTCTGGCAAACGTACCTACGCTTCCATTACTCAGCTTTACGTAGACTTCTAGAAGATATTTCCCATCATTTATATCGTCGAGTGAGAAGAATACCTTGCCATTTCTAATATCCTTGTCTAGAAATTCTCTGTCACCGATCTTGCCACTCTTAAACATCTTGGCTACTGAGGCACTTTGAACAGAACCGTCGCCGCTCAGTACCTTGACCCTGAATTGATCGTCGTCTAGCTTGAATGCACCATTGTACTTGCTAAAGGGCATTTCGTATTTGTAGTTATTAGTACTCAAAATTCTCAGCACCAAATTTCGTTCGTGAGTATGAAACTTGATGTGTATCCTAGGTACGTCAACTTCAGTTTTTGACTTTTTAATTACGTTTATCGTTTGTTGAATGATACTCTTATCATTCGAAGAAATTTTTGGATTTACAACAATCTTGTCATAATTCTCGATCGATGTCTTGATATTTTGTATGTTATTAACAACGTTGTTTGTTACCTGCACGAGTGTCTGTTGTATGTTATTTCCTTCAGCGATTAAAGTCCCTATTTGTTTTGCGGCAATGTCTATTTCGTCACTATTACCTTTAGAATACTCTCCAGCTAGAGTTTTAACTGCATTTGCAACAGGACCCTTAGGCTTGGCTGCAATTTCTTTTGAAATTTGACTTGCTATTTGTTGAGGATTTGCTCCACTTTGTGCACTACCGAGTGCTATGCTGTTTATCACATTCTGGATATTGGAAACTTGATTATTTTCAATTGCAGATGTAGCATTTGTAATTCCAACAAGTTCCGATGCGGCGGTATCAATTTCCTCTGATGTCAAATTGCCAAGAATTTCCTCTGCGGGCACAATTTGAGCAAGTGTGTCTGTTTCAACAGGGGCTTGGACAGTCGCATTCAGTGATGGCAAGGCACTTGCACTTTCTGTTTGATTATCTGCAATGTCTGTTTCAGGAGGGAGGGGTTGATCTTCAGTGGTATTTTCACTCAACAAGTCTATGCCTGAATTTCCTTCTGCCAGCAAGGTCTCGTTAGTGCCGTTCAGATTCGCATCTGGTTGAATATTGGTTTCTTGCTGGCCCTGCGATCCCGTAAAGTCCGATTCATTCTGCAATTCGCTGCCGCCAAGTTCCTGATCTGGTTTCTCTTGTTGTAGTCCACTCAAATTCTCTGGTTCCGAAGTGAGATTTGCAAAGTTATCGGTTGATTCTGTGAAATTGCTGGGCATTTCGACATTGCTTAAATTTGAAGCCTCATCACTGACATTCTGAAGATCTTGATTGCTCTGATCTTCAGTTTGTTCTCCCTCGCTGATGTTCAACATTGGTAGTTCATCATTTGAAGCCTCATCACTGACATTCTGAACATCTTGATTATCTTGATCTTCAGTTTGTTTTTCCTCGCTGATGTTCAACATTGGTGGTTCTTCAAACCCATCTGGAATGCTTGTATCTTCACTATCTTCTACAATTTCAGTAGCTGCTTCATCAAAGGCATCACGATCAGGTAATATATCATCCTGCGAGGTGTCATCGATTACTGTGGTATTAAGGTCTAAGACCGTTTGGTTCGTAAGGTTGCCAGGTATGGGCGCAGTAAAATTATCTTCACCCGATGATGCTTCGCTGGATTCGGTATCCGGCAGTTCCTCTGTCTGCTCATCTGTGCTGTCTTCATCTGACTGGGCATAAACAGAAAAAAATTGATTCCCAATACTGGAGGAAAACCCAAGTAGTAGCAAGAACGTCATAAATACACTTGCAAAAATTTTGGTTTCTTTATTCAATTTAGTAAGTAGTTTTCAACAAACAATATTAAAGTTTATGAATTCCGATTCTATATAGAGGTTCCACAATGGACTCAACGGGAAAGTAGGTCTACAAGGAACTTTTTGAAGATTTTGGAGATTGAATGGCACAAGAGTTAGGACCAGCTTCTAAATCTGGTGCCAGCATTCCATCATAAGAAAGCATTTTCTTATTTATCGAAAGTATCGTTTTGTAGTTCATTGGTCTGGGTGGAATTGACTGGCTTAGATAGTTTACGAACTGTTCCTTACTTGTGTCAAGAACTTTTAGTTTCTTGCGAAGTAACAGAAGTGTTTCTGATACAGGTACCATATGTTTAAGACTAAACGATGTAGCGTTGAAATGGGCGGGTAAAATTAGAGTAGAATCTGGTAAAGGAGCAATTTTTTGATGAAAAGTATCGTATAACTGTGCGGCATATTCCTTGGCTTCGTCCCTAAGGTCAGGTCTTCCTATGCTATCTACAAATAATGTGTCTCCGGTAAATAAATAGGTAGAACGAATGGGATGTGAAGGAGTGTGATCCTGATTTGTAATATCATATATGGGGATTATCAAAAAAGACATACTCCCACGAGTGTGACCAGGGGTATGTAGCACTTTTAGTTTAACTTTTAACCCCACTTCTATTTCATCTCCATCCTTCACAAAATCAACATTACCAGATCTTTCGCCTTCCACGTCATATTCTTCAAGTGAGCTGAAAAGTGCAGTAATTTTCTCTACTCCATTTTCTGACAAAGTTTTGACTAACTTTACCACACCTGAGACATGATCTGCATGCTGGTGAGTGTCTATAACCTTCGTTATTTCAATTTCATTTTCCTCTGCAACCTTTACAAAAGCTTCATAAATCTCTCTGCAAGGATCAATAACCACTGCTTTCTTATCAGGTAGCGAAGATACAATATAGCCCATGCACCCCTTAGACACCCTTCTAATCTGCCATATTCTAAATGGCTCTTGTTCAGCAACAGGAATTTGTGCAACATCATAGACCTTGTTCCAGCCTGACATTCCACCATGCAAGCTCTTTACGTTATAGCCTAATTTATTCAACGTATTAGCTGCTACCATTGATCTGTTCCCATGCGCACAAATTGTGATAATTTCTTTATCCTTCGGAATTTCATCTACCATTGCAGGAAGCTGTGAAAGCAACAGATGGACTGGAATTAGTTTAGGGGCATCATGATTTTCATATGATAATTTCCATGATTCATACTCTTCAGGGGTGCGAACATCCAAAATGAAAATATTATCTTTAGTGTCAATTTTTTTCTTTAGTTCATCAGGCTTTATCTCTATCAACGTTAACTGCTCGTTAGTACGTCCAATATCACTTTATATTTGTAATCCGTAGGAAAGTCTAGTGCTTGAATCACATGCGGTATTATTAACGGTAGTATACCTTTTGGACGTGTTCGGCACTGCCGTTTTTGCGGTAACTGGAGCGTTTAAGGCAATCGAGCACAAATACGACATTGTTGGAATTGTAATTGTCGCGACTGTAACTGGAATTGCAGGGGGGATTATGAGGGATTTATTATTTGGATTTCACTTCCCCACTGCCCTATCCAACCCAGTTTACATTATAGTCACAACTATTGTTGCTATATGCGTTTTTCTCCTTTATGGCAAATTGAGATCAGAAAGTAAACTATTCATTATTTTTGATGCTGTTGGCTTGGGAGTGTTTACTTTCATTGGTGCATATATCGCGAGTCTTTATTTTGGAGAAAATCCGTTACTCATAATAATTGGAGGAGTAATTACCGCGATAGGAGGGGGCATTATTCGTGACGTACTTGTTAATGAACACCCTATAGTCTTCACAAAGGAAATATATGCCGCAGCAAGCTTTCTTGGCGTTGTCGTTTTTTATGCTCTTGAAGTAGCACAAGTAAATCTTGAGATATCTGCAACTGCGACGATAGTCATTGTCATAGCCGTAAGACTACTTGCAGTTAAAAGGAACTGGAACCTCCCCAGAGTAACATCACTTTGAACAATTTAATGACAACTTGACAGAATCTTGATCCCGAATACGAATCACGATTCATAGTTCTCAGAGAAATTTGAAACTCCTCGTGAAACGTAACTCAAGTGTCAATTTTGGCCTTTTGAATTAAGAAATTAATAACAAGCAATGCTGAATTCTATTAAAATATAGCATTATTTCGTCATCCTTGAATTATCATGGGTTTTAGTTTTACTGACTAGCATTTCGTATAACTCTTTGTTCTTAGACTCAAGCGTAGTTAATTTTAATGGTAACTGCTGCTTTCGTATTGCTGCATTTAGAGAGTATTTTATCTTGTATGAAAAATTAGGATCCAAGCTGCGTAACTCATTACATTTGTCCAGCCAATCTTGTAACATTTGGAAAGCTTCGTCATACGACATCTTTCTTATGTTAATCAAGTACGGAGCCAAAATTAACCCTATTGCATTTTTTCTAAAGTCGCTAACAGGGGTTTTTAGGAGTGTTTCTATCCAAGAAAGCGAGTGCCTTTCTCCCTCTTTGAATCCAAATTTTTGTTCTATCCTCTTTTTTAGCTTGACTTCCTTAGTCTTCTGGTCCAGAAGGTAATCATGAAAACTGTCAAGTAGCAGGTTTATTGGTGGTCGATACCCGTCCCATTTTTGGATTATCCTTACTTTGTCTTTTCCCTCAGAATATTTAGAATTGTATGATCCAGGAACTCTCAGCATACATGATCTGAATGATGGATTATGTGATGGATCGGATTTTTCACTAGTCAAGTAGTGTTCAGCAAATCTAAGAAATTTTAATGAAGGATTTTCAAATGCTTCGAACTGAGAATACTGTTCTAACACTACGGAATCCATGGGTTGATAGATATGGTAACCGTTGCCAGTCCAAATCACAGTAGGAAAACCATTCAGTTTAAATCTTATTATCCTTAATGTGCTAGTTAACGCCATTTCAAGCAATTGATTTGAGTTAAGTAGGGAAAGGTCCAGATCTGCAAATATGAAATTAGGTGGATATCTCTGAATTCCCTTATAACTTGTATACGATGGATAAGCATTAATTCTGCAATCAACATAGTTGGACTCCTCATAAGCTCTTATGATCTCTTCTTTCTGGAATACTTCGAACTGTTTACCTCTACTTTTGAAGGTAGAGATTGTTCTGGGAAAGATTGGATCTGGGAAGTGGCTTAATATAAAATCTATCGTATCAATTTAATCATTACTGATCTCTGTATTTAGGTATTTTATTACATATCCTGGTTAAGCTTTAGATTTAATCTATGTTAAATAAATTGCAAACCTAATAGAATACTTTATGATCAAGTAATTAAAGTACGCCTCTGTTTAACTTAGTCGAATTTGAGAATACAAAGAATCCTTACTTGATAATTGTCTGGCACAATTTGTGGAACTAATGTGTAAGATTTCAATCAAGCTGTGAGTCATTGGTCCAAAATCGAATCAAAGTGGCCGAAATAGTTGAATAGCAGATTAAACATAATCATAAAGAGGTGAATAGTTATTAAGAGATTCTTCCTGCCACATTTCAACAATGTTAACAATAATGTTATTAGGTCAAACAATTCAGTCGGGCACCATAGAAGTATTCTCAATACCAGAATCCTAGGAAATAGAATTGGTTTCGTTGCAATCAGCATAGGAGTTCTTGTAGCTGCAGGCTCAGGCAGCTGGGATATAACTAATCACCTACTTAACAAGCCCGAAACTTTTTTTTCTGCGCCACATGCTGGATTGTACGCTGGTGTAGCCTTAGTTGCATTAGCCCTCGTTTGCGTTCTGCGCTACAACCGAACTAATCTGCAAGATCATAATAACTATTCAAAGGGCATTTTGATTAGCGAATTGAATGATTGGAAAACACCTCTTCATACTTTAGCAATAAAATTAATCATCGTTGGCGTTGCACTATTGGCTATAGCTGGACCCTTCGATTTTGTATGGCACTCAGCTTTTGGTTTGGACGGATTATTGAGCCCGTCCCATTTTGTTCTAGCAATGGGACTGTTCCTAAGCAGCAGTGGAGCTCTGCTGGGCACTCTATCATTGAATGGACTGGTCTCTCCTCACAGCAAGATTGAGACAAAAGTAGAACCAACATTAATTGCGTCCGGATTTGATAGGCGAAGAGATTTCAATGACTACAAATCTTCATTATTGATCGTTATTGGCATAGTGCCAGTGTGGATAACGCTGGTAGGACTGGTTCATATGCTATCGTTGCCATTCTCTGAAACAAATTCTTTCAATTTTAACCCTGATCCTAATTTAGCAGCAATTTTTGTGACACTGGCATTCCCATTATTGGTAGCGTTTATAGTGACTGCTTTATTCCGACTGACAAGAAAATTTGGCATTATAACAATCATAGGATCAGCATTTGTTATTGTCAATTTAGTTACTTCGATATATTCTAATGAATATTTGCATTCAACAATTCTCTTCTATCTACTGAATATTATGCCATTTCTAGCAGTTGATCTGGCGTTATACAAGTTTGGTTCAGGCTCCAAGATATTCCTTTATGGAGTATCTGGAGCAATCTTAGGGGTAACAATCTTTCTGCTTCATTATCCATTGATAACTTACACATACAATGAAGTGTTGCCAAACCCAGAACCAGTTTGGCCCAGTATAACAATATCTACTTATTTTGGAATGGTCTACACGATCTACCCTTATCTAATTCTACCCGGATTGAGTTCGGGTTTCCTTGGGGCAATTTTAGCTCTACGATTTGGATCAATCAAGATTTTAGTCTCTTCATGATTTTAGGTCGGAGAGACTCAACCCAATGTCAAATTATTTTAAAAAATACATGTAATATTGAGCTGCGAAAAGTGTCTTCGCTTAAACTGAAAATAATGATTAATTTGTGTACTTTTTTATTAATTCCTCATGCTGAGGATACTTTCTTGAGAGTTTTTCCTTGTCACCAAGCGTCCAATCGCGAAAATCAAATCCTGGAGTAACCGTACATCCAAGCAATGAAAAGGAACTTTTGTCATTGACTGATGCTGAGAACCACGAGTTGGCTTTTACAATAACCTGAAAAAATTCTCCTTCCTCCACATTGGTTCCTAATCGAACTTCATCTAATGTTCCATCGTCCCTAATTATGTGAAGGTCAACACTGCTTCCTAGATAGAAATTCCAAATCTCATCTGACTTGATGGCATGAAAAGAGGAAAACTGCTCTCCAAGTAGCAAATAATAGATTATAGTACAGAGATTACGAGATCTTTTGTATTTCGCTAAACTCACTAGGTATTCTGATCGATAGGTTTCGACGAAGAAGCCTCCCTCAGGATGTTGCTTAAGGCCGAGTTTGCTGATCAATTCTGCCACGGTTTCAATCAATACATATGGTAAAAAGTCACAACCTAATTTTAGGTAAGTGAAAGTTGTCGCATTAGCTGCCTAAAGCTTGATAGAAAGCTACATCGGAGTAAAGTGAGTTTTACTATTTTGATCTAATCATAGAGTTCCTTACTACAGATGATCACAGGAATATAGCTATAATCCGGTAAAGACGGGTCTGAAACGTTGTCATTATAGATCGTGGAAAAACTACTGACCTATTCGACTAAATATTTGCAAGAGAATCTAAACAAGATCAAGTTTTTCCATGAAGTAAATACATGTTGCCTTGGTTCATTCCTGCTCAAGACCCGATGCTAATGTTTCTAATTTCCTTGACTTTGATTTGACATCAAACTACAATCAAATTCAATACTCGCGAAAAGGTGGATTTGTTAATTTTATGAATTGTTTACCTACCATGTGTATTAACGCGTTGATAATTTTTTCGCATATCATAAATTAAGTTAAAAGGACATACGGAGGCGATCTCAGACATATAGTTTCGGATAACTAGAGGCGACGAGTGTCACCCTCGAGGAGTCCTGAACCAGTATGAATCCTGTCTATATGCTTCGAAAGTTCCTGGCTATCTCTGAATTTGGATTCGCAATAGGGGCATGAAATTTTATCTTGACTAGTCATTTAAACTATAATTCATCATATTTACATTTAAGTTAATCGTCTTGACCTTAATAGATTAAAAGTTGCACAAATATGCTTAGACTAGATTATTATATAAAATGAAGAATAAAAACATTTTATATTACTATTAACCATACTTGATCGCTTGCAAGGCGATCTATTCTGTAATGTATGCAATGAAAAAACATATAGCCTTAAAAGTTGCCTTGGTAGGCTTGTTTGTAACAATTGTTACTACCTGGTCGTTAACGAAGACGAGACAATTTTCAAATTATGTGAAAAATAGATCTGTTCATCCTCAGGCAAAGACCGGCTGAATCTGGAAATTTTTTATTAGAACCGACAACAATTAACTTCATAATTATCTTTACCTCAAATTCAGGTACTACCTAGGCCTCAGGATAACTAAAATTGCTAGATCTCGAAACTAAGTCGTATTATTAGCAGTATTGATGTCAACAATTATTTAAACTATAAACATGGATTTGTAATTGGTACGGGGCATTAGGATAAACAAAGTGAACTCATTGCTACTTCTAAGTTGGCTTCGATAGAGGATACTTCGACAGAAAAATAAGGAGAAATGAGTGGAAAGCACTAGTTAGGCTAATTGCTTTGGTTCTCGTTCGTTTCCATGCTGTTAAGCAGGTCGTTATTTGGGTTTCCTATATCGGTGTCGTTTTCAAGAATTTGAGTATCGTTTCCCAGCTCTGTATCCAACCCTGCTAGAGTTTCCGGGGCAGTCATGTTCATTCCAGTTTGGTTCATCATCGAATCATTTGCTGTTCCCATACCTTGACCTGACACTACTCCCAAGTACACGCCGCTTATTCCAAATGACAGTGCTAAAAGCACCGGCACTACTACAAAATTATTCATGAACTCATCTAGGTTACCATATCTTAAATATCTTTCTTGTTGGAAATATTGGTTTTTGGTTTGTATCACAAAGATGTATCGGCAATCTTGGGATGAATTAATCATTCAGAAGGAGACATCGGTCCATGACTTAGACCATTGCCTCGGGTTATTGAAGTCAATTAGGATCTTTTAGAGTCCTCAGTCATCAAAACTATGCCGACTTAAGTCTAGTTCTTACGCGATTTGTCATTGATCTGCCAAAATGAAGTTGCTACTATTGCTAAGACATTTTTTAAGTCTGGCTGTTATTTCTATTAGTATCAGTTAATTAGTGAGTTAATATTAGTATTGTTGGTCGGACAAGAACAATGTAGAAAATTACCATTGGCTAATTTCCGTCACTCGAATTCTGTACTCACATCAGATTTTGTTCACATGGGCTACTTTTCATCTTTATAACACTTTGCAATATTATTATTCATATCCTTCAACATGCTTTGAGTTTCGTTTGATAGAAGTTTTAGAGATTCACACCCTACCATGAGTCGTTCCTTCGCTCTTTCTGAATTTGTCTCGTTATATGGCTTTGGCAATGTGTTAACTTCCAAATTAGTAATATTGAAATCGTTATGGTTTTTGCATCTCATTTGCAAAGTACTAATCTCCAATGTTGTTAGGGTATTATTCTCTCCAGGAGAAAGACAGGGAGCCGAAGAATTGTTTATAGACTTTGACAGGATTGTCGTTTCAGGTACCGACGTTGGCAGTGGCAGAGCTTCATTGAGTACGCTACAATCAACGGGGTATTCAGGTGAGGCGGTTACAATTTTGCAAAATTCTAATTTCACCAAAGGATCCAAGAGATCAATAGTCTGCCTATATTCAGGTATTAGCTGCAAAATGACTTTCTTATAATCCGTAATTGTTTGAGGGTTCTCGATTTCGAGGGCATTCTGAAATTTCTTGATAAATTTGGAGAACTCAAACTGAGCCTCGGCACGAATGTCCCAATCAGAAGCAGCTGCTGCTAACTGAGAATAATTATGAATACCTAAAATAGTAACCATCAATGAGAAAAATGTAAAAACATATCTTGAACTAAACAATCACTGCTTATCCATTATCTTTGCTTGCTGTTAAACTTTTTGACATTGCACATGAGAGATTGCCATCGTTAATCATAGCGCCATCTCTTATAGCTACATGGATTTTTTCATGTTTAAGGTGACTAGCTAGCATTGATGCTCAAAACCTTGCTGTAATTATTTCATCAATGAAATTAGTCTCTGAATCAAACTAAAGGCAGATAGTTTGATATGAATAAGAGTAACTACACAGCAAATGGATCAAATAGAATGTCACTACACAACTATCACATAACGCCAGATTATGTTACCAATAACAGGACAGAGTGTATTATTCGCCGAACTCTAAACCTAAAATATTTTTCAGAAAGGTTTGATTCAGTAATACGTTGAGAATAGAATGTCATCTATCCAACATGCGCATGATAATACTAGTAATTTTTACGCGAGAACTTCAAAAAAAGTATAGATGATCCAATTGTGATTATTATAGAAGTTGCAGGTTTAATCGACCACAAATTTTTGCGATAAGATGTGAAAATTAATATCATACTTCCTGTTCAATAGACGATATTACTAATTATTCAACAGACCCTATTGGAAAGATATTATAACGTAGGAAGATAGAGGAAAGGTGTGTTCTATTGCATTGTAATATAGACTGCTAATTAATTCATTATTTATTCGAAGTTATCACGATTCAAGGCTACAATACTAGAATTAGTGCTACCTGAAAAATCAAGCTAGAGTACAGTTCTTTAAAACATAAGTTTCTTTTAGCACCGTTTCACGTAAGAATTGGTAAGTTAATGTTTCTATTCTAATGTATAGTAATTTCTACAATACTGAGGATTTACCATATTTTTTTCTAATCCGTAAGCTCTAAATAATTGGCAAGAATTATCATTGGAAGCATCCATATACTCGCGATTCGAGTTAGTATTAGAACTTCAATGACAAGGAATATCGTCGGGTATGGGAGAGGTAGATGAATTTACTATGAACAAAAGCAAATTGGGGAATTTACACTCAAACATCGATATCAGATGGTGTGTCATACTTATAGTTGGAATCCTCATTACAAATTGTTTCACTTTTAATACTAATCCTTCAAATATCGTTTTCGGTCAAGGTAATCCTCCTGTTCTTGAAGACAAAATTGAAAAGCAGCAGATAGCTACCGATGAAGGTCAACCGTATTTGGGGGTCAACATGCGTGGATATTATACCAGCATGCCACAATCGAGGGAATTTAAATTTCTATTTCCTGAGAACTATTATGAGACAAGTTTCAAAACTCTTTCAAAAGCTAACGCTATTGATCATGTTCGCTACAGATTTTACTGGGAATCATATGTAAAGAGCCCGGTTGAATTTATTAAAGAGATTAAGCAGGTCGCAGAAACTGCAGACAAGTACGGATTGAAGGTAATTTACGACAATCATCAATTTCATACATCCTCTTGGCTCAATGTAGCCCGAGGTACTGGATTTCCTGCCTATCTCTTTGATGACCCTGTGCTATATAAACAAGGAAGCGGTGGAGCACCGAAGTCCACTGCCGCCAAGACTTGGTGGACAAATTGGTGGAACGGAGCGGTCAAGAGCGTAAACGGGACTGATGGATGGAAGCTACAATTAGATTTCTTAAATAAGATAGTACAGACGGTTGATAGTCACCCAAGCACGCTGGGATATGAAATATTAAGTGAACCTCAGGTCCATTCTGAGGATCAGTGGGCAAAAATTGGCAAGTTCAATAACTACATCACTCAAGAACTTCGAAAAAGTACCAATAGAACTATTGTATATAGTATGAATATACCAATTGATCTAAAGAGTACCATAGGAGTCAATGCTGAAAATTTGGCAAAGATGGTTCCATTAAATAAAGAAAACGTCGTCTTCAAGTTTAGCTTGTATGGTATACCCTCAGCTGGCTATCAAGCTGACAAACTTGATCTTTTCTTAAATGCTAGTCGATTGGCTGGTGTCCCCCTATATATTGGAGAGTGGAACAATGTGAAGCGAGTTTCTACTGTAAATGAAGAAGGAAAGAAAATCTGGGAAATTGCTGCTACTCAAAGTGATATTAGTCAGGTTGATGCAAACAGCATAGTTGACGAATTTAAGAACATTGGCATATGGGGAATGGCCTTTTGGGAATGGAGTTTTATAGTTAGCGATACACCCAATTTTAATTTGGCCAGTGTTAAATTTGATAATGCAACTGGAGCAGGCAAAATCCTGCCTACCAAATATTTTCAGATAGTGGAAAACGCATATCAAGAAGCGTATGGTTAAAATTCCGAATTCAATTTGATAGTGTCCATTCTAAGTGGACAGAAAATTCCATTATTAAATCAAAGAATTAGAGCCTATATCTTGAAACAGTTTCGGGATTATTTTTGAGCTCAAAAATACGAATGCTCAGTCGTTCCTGCCTGCCTTCAAGGGCTGGGTCTCAAGGTAGCGTATTCCAAACTTAAATGTGGAACCAAAGATTGTAGTAGTAGCTCAAGCAAATTAATCTTTACTGTAAGGGATTAATAGAATGTCCGACGACTTTGTCCCCTTTAAGCATGATGCAGCAAGGGCACTTATCATCCATACAAACTGTTACCAGATCATGTCTACAGATAGAACAGACACATGGTTGTATCTCTAAATTAGAAATGGCATCTATTTTTTTCTTTTCACGTTTTGTCTTTTCATCAATGTACAACCACAGCAAAACAACAGGAAGACCAAGGGCAAAGAAAACAAGTATAGTTCGTACCGGCACTCTTAGAATAAAGAGCGATACACCAAATAGCACTGTCCCAATACCCAGAGTCAAGAGCCAACGGTTTGTAAAGCTGTCCATTCGCTTATGGTCACTTATTTAACATACGGAGTATTGGTTTCTCTTTCTTCATATTTCTTTTCAGTATTATCTACTGACTCTTCTTCCTCATTTTGGCTTTCCGGATTTATCTTTCGTCGTTTTCTTCGCAGCTTTCTTACCTCATCTAAGATATCTCTTAACTGTTCGTAAGAAATTTTTGATATTCTCGAGTCACACTCTAAGCCTTTCGCGTCAAGAACTTGCTCTGTGATCTGAATAATTTCGTCCTTATGTTCTTCTTCTTCCGGAGTAAGCAAGGCCATACTCTTGAATCGAAAAAAAGCGAATTCACTCATTGTAAAACAATATGACAAGGAGGTTATTATTGATGTCGTAATAGCTAACAAATATAGCATTTCATTGATATTATTAACGCCGCCCACATCTTTTGGCAAGCCCTGAAAGTATAACTTTACAAATAACATGAACCAACTGGTTAATGGAAATTTCCTCCGAAAATTAATGTCTATTTATTCTATATTTTGTAGTTCACATACTAAAGTTATTTAAAAGTTAGAAAAATAGTATGTTCCTAGTATTTGGTCGGAGATGTTTTCATGTGAATGGGAAATTAACTAATTACGGTTGAAATAGCGCTGCATCACAGCTGAATGTCAAGGATAAGTTTATACCAAATCATATCCTATAGAAAAATGTTGATAAATTTCGGCTTTTTTAGGAAAAAGGAGAAGAAACAGGAACCTCAAATAAGGTGCGAAAAGTGCAACGCGGCATTCGATAATGAGGATTTGATGTACGAACATCTTAAGAATTCGCATCCTGCGAACAAGGAGGAGGAGATAACAGACACCGACAAGAAACCGGATGAAAAATCACCGTGATTTGAAAGATACCGTTCAATTTTATGTTTATTCCAACCTTCATAATATTTCAATCCAGTCATGTTATATTGATTCGGCTTTAAAACACACGGATTTAAAGCCCTCGTTGTTGATTCATATCAGGAATCTGGACTATTCTTCTTCTTCTTTACTTCATTTCGGTAGTAGTAGAATAGGAACAGCGCTATAGCGCCACCTGTTATGAAGTAATTGATCGGAGGTTTAATGAATTGAATAAGCAATCCAATTTTTGGAATTATGAGGATAACTTTTCCGACGTAATTGCCTTCCTTGATGGGGAAATCCAAACCAAGGTATGATTCTGGATTGTTATCACCTTTAGTTACAACGATCTGTTCATTGGTTCTACTATTGAAACCAACTAATACGACTCTATGTACAATCGTTCTTGGCTTTCCATCTTCATCAATATCATCTGGCGCTCTGAATACTATAATGTCCCCTTTGCTGAGCTGATCGAAAGCAGAATCACCACTTCCTCCAAATCCATGCCCGCTGTTTTGAACTACTACTACATCACCAATTTGTAGAGTTGGAATCATACTCCCACTAACGACCACATAGAAAGGATTGAACTCACCTGTTATAATTCTGATTGTCACAAAAATCCCAAAAATTATTAGAGCTGATACGACTACTGAAGAAAGAATATGTTTGTTACTCTGGGAAAGAGAAAGCGATACCATGGTAATGTATCACCAGAAACCGCTTGATCTATATTATTCTTACCCACGGACTGATTCCTCGACTTCTCAATCGTCCATGTGCATTTAAATTTCCATTACTGTGCTAAAAAATGAATTACTCAAGACTCTCTCATCAATCCAGCCTATTGAGAATAGTGAGATTGTACCGGCTACACGCAGACTCTCGCCTACTTACTCTACGTTAGATTTTTGTATCCAAATGCCTAATCATGCGAAAGCAATATAGAGGAAATAGCAACAATCGAGAATGCAGATGTACACATTAGTTGGGCAGTATCTTAGTAGGTCTTTATCTTTGATTATTGCAAATTTTCTTATATCGACCATAGGATTAGGCGTAGTTTATTTAGGCCCAGCAGAGGCTCACGAGACCCAACAATTTGGTAACATTACTTTGAATGTAGGGTGGGAGATTGAACCTCCCCTTGTGGGAGAGTTAAACAACATCGTTATTGAAGTTCAAGATAATCAAAGCGGCAAACCTGAACCAGTCCTCAACGCATTAGGTAATATTGAATCATCATTATCTTTCGGTAGGCTCTCAGAGCCCATTGAATTTGAGCCTTCTCAAAATCCTGGAACCTTTCAAAGTAAACTTATTCCAACTAGAATTGGACCATATTTTGTGAATTTGCAAGGTGATATTAGAGGTGAAAATATCTCTAGCAGATTTCAAATAGAAGATGTCGAAAGCAAGCAATCTATATCATTTCCCGACAAAACAGATTTGACCCAAGAAAATAACCTTGATTCGAATATTCAAAACATACTGAGTCAGTTGTCAAATCAAGTCTTCGATACTGATAGCAAGATTAAATTGATGGAAAATAAGGTCGACATTGTTGAAGGCAATTTTCAAGAATCTCAAGCTAAGTTAGAATTTAACTATTTTATAGCTTTTGCCGCTCTTGGTACCGGAATTGGTGGGATGCTAATGGCGGGATATTTTATCTACCGCGAAACCAAGGAATAACTAATTTAGAGTAGTTCCCAGTCAGGAAATTTTTTTGCCCAATTGAAGTCAATGTCGTGATGCAATCTGACTCTCAATGATAATAGCAGAATCATTAAACGCTGTCAATGTCATAAAAATCGTCCAAACCTATCTAATTACTGAGGGCTATTTCAGGTATAATGAAACGAAAGAGTAATGATTATCAAATACCATCACTAATGAAGACGCCGTTAGTTACAATGAAAGGAATCATGATATCGTGCCAGTGTAATTGTAAGATTTTTACATTGTTGGGTAACGCACAAAATCTATCGGCTGGAGCACTAGTTAAGAAGGGAAATAATAAAATACGCTAATCATGCAAACAATTAGTGTTTGTCAGTTAGGGTCATGGATCTTAAATTTGAGTGGAATGGAAACACCAGTCTAAGAGTGCTTATGCTGTCAATGTGCCTAATAATAACATGTGGATTCGCTCAAGAGGCATATGGACACGCTTTTCTTACCAGTAGTAACCCAGCGCCTTCGCAATCATTGCCGGATAGTCCAGCAAATGTTGAAACTTTTTTCAGTGAACCAATAGATATTCGTTACAGCGAAATTAAAATTCTTGATGAGACTGGAAAAGAAGTTGATAGCAAGGATCCCAGATACGTCGGTAATGATCAAGCTTCATTATCCGTTACTGTTAAGCCATTAAATGACGGAGTATACACAGTTTCAACAAATGTTCTATCGCAAATTGATGGACATGTTACAAAAAATGCATTTGTATTTGGTGTTGGAGAATCGACAATACCTGCTAATATTCAAACAACTAGTCCCCCGTCTTCCATCATATACGTTCCCGAGGCTATTGCAAGATTCCCCACGCTATTAGGACAGGTGATTGTAATCGGAGGCGCATTTTGCGTTCTATGGCTGTGGAGCCCAATTACGAAAGTAAGGTGGCTTTCTGATATATTCACACGTATAAGAGCTGATATCGATAAGAGATTAATTTCACTGTTCGTGATAGGGTCCATAATTTTAGTTGCCTCTGATATCGCCATCATATTCTTCCAAGGTCTCGCCATTTCGGCAAGTATTTTCGATGTTCTTACAACCAGATTTGGCATGGTAATGTTGGCAAGAATTAGTCTTTCACTTACATTGTTGGCGATGACACTCTATGAATATCAAAAATTCAAAAAATCTAAGAGGATCTTGTCAAAAGGAGATGCATATGGGATACTAGCTCTGGGGTTTTCGTTGCTACTTACAACAAGTCTAATTGGTCATGGGGCAGGAAGAAATGATTGGTCTTCAATAGCAATTGATTTTGCTCATAATATTGCGGCCTCCCTTTGGATTGGAGGCGTTATCTACCTAGCACTAATTCTAGTTCCAAAATTGAAAGTTGATACCTCCGTGGATGAAAGATCTAAAAATGCAATGCTTGCACTAGTTGTTTCAAGATTTTCAGCTTATGTCATTGTATTACTAGGATTGATAGTTATTACCGGTCCGTTTTTATTGTATATTTTGGAAAATGATCTCACTCTCATAACGCAGTCACTGTACGGGAAGACGCTGATCGTGAAACTAGCGCTGGCATCAATTATGTTAATAATCGGTGCTTATAATCAGCTCGTGATCTATCCCAAAGCTCTGAATTATGCATTAGTGTCACCTGCTACAACCGTACACAAAGACGAATCAGGGAAGGCTAAAAATAAAGATTTTGACCACACTTTTGAAAACAATTCTAGGACCGGTTCTGAATTAATTTCCAGATTTCATAAAAGTATCAAAGTTGAATGTGTAATCGGAATTTTACTACTTTCATCTGTGGCATTTCTTGTAAACACAGGCTTACCTAGAAGCGAATTTCAGGATCAGTTTTTGCAACAACAACAGTCCAATAGTTTTGTAACATCCCAGCCTGTTTTCAGTACCTACAAGTCTATTCGATATGTTGACAATGATACCCTTGTTCAACTCTCAATTTCACCATTTACTGTAGGGAGTAACAATTTTACAGTCTCATTTAAAGATTCAAAAGACAACCCGATAGATGTCGTATCACCGGTTATGCGGTTTACCGAAATTGGTAATGATATTGGACCTATTAACATTGATCTTCACAAGTTATCAAAGGGAGTATTTTTTGCTAATGCAACATTTGGCATACCTGGGATTTGGAATGTTCAAATTCAGGGTACACCAAATAGCGTCAATAGTTCTACAATAGTCACAATGTTTGGTAATCTCGTGGTAAAGCCCAATCTTGATAAGTTAGAATTCAGCATATCTGAGTTCAACATACCCGGAAATAGTAGCCAACCTTTGTATCCAATATATGATCGTAACAGGAACGCTTTGTGGGTCGGTGATACTGCCATTGATAGCGGTCGAATACTTGAGTTCAAACTAGATTCCAACAAATACATTGAGCACAAATTGAGTGGAACTAGCATTGTTACAGTGTCAGCCCAAGATAGTAATGGGAGAATATGGTTTGTCGATCCAGTGACTAGACATTTGGGAACTTTTGATCCTACAATTGGTGCCACTAAGTTGTATCGACTCCCAACAAGTATCGTTCCTTCGTCAATTGCAATAGATAATGATGACAAGGTATGGCTTACTGCTCCAACTACTAACGACATATTGGAATTCGATCCAAGTAAGGGGAAATTTACCTCTATGCTTCACTTGCAAGGACAAAATGCAAGGCCAATTGCTATTGCAATAGATGCGTTATCAGGTCTAATCTGGATTACAGATGATGGTGGAAAACTTGCAATGATCAACCCTCAGAAAAACTATGAAATTACAGAATTCTCACCTCAAGGCATGAATAATACCTTGAAGAGTCCTACGGCCTTACTCATAGACGAAATCACTGAAATGATTTATATTTCTCAACATGAAGGAACCAAAGTTTCTTCATTCAATGAGTTGACTCACATTTTTAGTAATTTTCAATCATTAGATCCTAAGGGACTTCCATTTGGTATGACTCTTGACAAGTATCGAAACATTTGGGTAGCTGAACACACAATCAATAAGATTGCAGTAATAGATCCTATAACTGGGGCATCAAGAGAAGTTGAGCTACCAACTCAATCTCCATTTGTCCAGTGGCTCACATCGGACTCTGAGGGAAATGTATGGTTCGCAGCACAGAGGGGGAATGCGCTTGGAGTTATAAAAAGCACTCCTTCGCCTGCCATATCTGAAGTAGCTATGCCTACAGAAAATGATAAACAACAAACTTTACCTGAAATGCCCTTGTCATATAGTCAGATTGTTGGTCCGATGGTAGCCATAGGGATCATCGCGATTGGTATAATGTATGTCAAAAGTACAGTAGACATGGCATCAAGCGTTCATCTTCTCAAGAAGGCAAATGAGGGTGGTTAAGTCCATTTGTCATTTTACTACTGGCTTATCCATTGTCTGCATTTTCACAATAGATTAGATAAGAAAATCAGTCTATTAGCAACTCAGATTAAAAGTGCAATTAGATAATACACATAAGCTTACAATTGAATTGTCTATGGACCAGTATATCGCTTACCCTGTGAGCGAAATTGGCTTATTCCTACGATATATTAAATTTCTACCCTAATTTGCCGCTTTTGAGGCATTTAGTATTGGCTCGACGGAATTTACCAAACCAAAAATATCTTTGTCAAGAAAATGATTGTTAATCGCAACTTTGTCCAGGTAGATTGTCAGAACTTTGTTGTTATAAATTGATATAATCATTGGTACATCGCGCCATTGCAATACACCATTTGTGACAATGTCTACAGAACCAGAAAATGAAATCGTATTATTGCCTGGATTGGAAAATAATCTCCCCTGTTCCTGTGAATTGGAAGCTAATAAGGAAATTCCACTCGTTACGGGTTTATATACAATTACATGAAAGTGTTCTCCTTGGCCTTTTGTGCTCATCATTGTTATGTTAGACTTGAAATAGGTAACATTATTGTTAATAACATCCAAACGCCATTTGCCTCCCAAAATATAACCTTCTGAAACATTTACATCTGAGTTACCGCTACTTACGTTGTTAAAGCTCTGCTTATTCACCAAATCTTGGGAATCTAAACTGGTATTAATTGTCCCCTCAGCATTGAATGATTTGCTTAAATCGTCATTGTGAACTTTAGTAGCAGATACGAAAATAATGTTACTTGAATTGAACAATAGTAAAGAGAATAAAATATATATTCCTAATAGGTTGAGAACCGAGGGCGTTCCATTCAAAATCTTGATAATTTTCTTCATTATTATGAAGTCGACCTAGGTTAGAGTTAAAGTTTTTCCTTGAAAAGTCTTGGTTATTCTATTCGGATTAGTCATCTTGAGAGGGGTATGAGACTAAAACCAACGAGCCCTCATACTCGATCCTCGCATTTGAATTAGTACTCATTTTAGCAATCATGAATTCCAATATTTGCGGATATTAAACACTGGCATCACAATCGGCATCAAAATGTGTTACTTGTGATGAGAACTCATAGTTGTATTCTGCAGTCTAGGCAATTTAGTTATTCTCATCATAATGGTACTTGAGATTCTGTTAGGGCAGTTCACCCCCACGTAACCTATAGAGTTGGCAGTCATAAGGAATTAATGTTATTGATTCGTCCCGGTGCTAGGACTTATAAAATGCTCTCCAATAAATAGTGGGAGATCATAATGCTTTACAAAGTATGTGAAAGTGAAGAAGTCAAAGATAATTCCTTGATGGTTTTTAACATACACGGCAGGGAAATTTTAATTGGTAGACGAAATGGGAAGTTATTTGCGTGCAACAATTCCTGTCCACATAGAGGCGCTTCATTGTCGAAGGGTCATTTCAACAACAACAACATTGTATGCTACATGCACGGATATGAATTTGACCTATTTACGGGGAAATTAGTGAACATGAAATCTTGGAAGAAGGAGGATCACTGGGTTGAGCAAGTTCCCGAATGGAGAAAATCAGGTGACTTGACACTTCATAGAATTTTTGAAGATAATGGCGACGTAACAATAGAAATTCTAGACTAACAATAGAATAGCAAATAATCATGACAGTTGTATGATGCTAGGTTTCTAACTTTGAATTTCAGTGTTGTTGTAAACCGTGGATCCAACTTATGGCATGCAATGAGCAATTAGTTATCTTGGCGGCATTAGCGAAAGTGGCTAAGTTATGCATTGATATATATGGACAAATAGAATACGCAAACACAGTCTTAGATGTGATGATGGGTGGAAAGAATTACAGAACCACAAAATGGGATCGAGACTGTAACAAACAGGTTTTTGAGTTGGATAGATATACGAAAGCCGACTCGCGAAAAGTTGACCAAGCTCACTAATTTTCCCTTTCATGAGCTTAATATCGAAGACTCCCTTTCAAAGATCCAAATTCCTAAAGTAGATATCTATGACGATCATATTTTTGTAATTCTCAACTTCCCGACTATTGATAAAGACAAAGGTCTCCCTCGTCCAACTCAGTTGTCTATTTTTGCTGGTAATAATTACCTCGTAACTGTTCAGCAAGGAGATTTAAAATCTCTGACCGAAGCCTTTCAACTTTGTAAGGTTGATCAGAATTACCGGGAATCATTTATGGGAAATTCATCTGGTTACGTATTACACAGAATAATAGATTTGATGGTTGATGACTTGCTCCATATGCTTATGAAAATTGAAGGGAATCTAGACGACATAGAAGATGTTGTTTTTGATGAAAACACCGCAGTCGCCCGCGAGATCTCTCTCCTGAGAAGAGAGATTACTACTCTTAGACGATTGGTATTGCCCCTTAGGCGAACAATACTTGATCTGAGCAGAGTAGTACAAAGATTTTCTGAAGAGGATCTTGGCCCATACTTTGATGACGTCAGGGATCACCTTGACAAGGTTATTGAGGTACTTGATGAAGCTAAGGAGACCATAGAGATCTTTAAAGATACGGATTTTATGCTTAGCACAGAGAAGTCCAACAAGATTCTGGCAATATTAACGATCTTGTTTACACTATCGATCCCTGCATCAGTTGTAGCAGCTTTTTACGGTATGAATGTCAACCTTCCTGGTGGCATTGAAACAGGTTCTGCCAATTTTTTGGGAGAGTATACTTCATTAATTGTTCTAATAGTTGTAGTAATAATCCCTGCAGCTGCAATGATGTATTGGTTCAAGAGAAAGGGATGGTTAAAGTCCTAACCGGGAGACTTGTCTCATTATCATGACCTTCAGCAGACCTAAAAGGAAAATAATGTCTTTGAAAATTCTTAACGCGTTCTAAGTTCGTCTGAAGACGGCAAGTCTCGATAGCAATTCTCAAACATCGATGGAATTAGTGTCAGAAAGTATCCGCATTTTTACCTTTCATTTCTAACTGTGAGATTCTGTGTCTGGATCCTGCAATAAAACTTTCTTAACCTAACCTCAATAGCTCAAAAGCTCTAACCTATATAATTTTAGGAATTGATCGGTAGTGCTCTTGAGAATTAATTCTTCAGTGTTTCCTTATTTGTGCTTACCAAATAGGGAAACGAGATCTAGAAAATTATGATATATTGATAGTCCTTGCCATTCTCTGAGCCAATGAAAATATACGGTATATTCAAAGATTGAATCCTAGAATGAAAACGTCGACTTCATATAAAATCATGTGAATTGTCGCCATACAATGGTTGGAGACTAGTGGCGGTCCTGTAATCGTTCACTTTTATCATTTCTTAATTGAAATAATATTAATGTACAAGGGCGAATTGGATGCCAATACTTACGACGTACATTGACGCCAATATTATGCCAGTCCGCAGACCTATGGTCTTCCTAGAAATAAGGGCTACAGACAATAAAGTTACAGTAGTAACCAATACTATCTGTTGTAAAAGAAGAGGAGTCGGCTCGATATATGAATAAAATCCACCATGAATCATAGCTCCAAATACTGCTACCGCCAATAACAAAGTGTTATTCAGTATTTTTGAGCCCAATACATTTGCAATTGCTATAGATGCACCGTGTGCACCTTTCCGTGCTAATAGCATCAATGAGATTTTTTCAGGCATCTCTCCTGCTATGGGGCTAATGATGACAGCCAGGACAATTGCTGAAATTTGAATATCTGCAGAGAAACCTTCAAGGGCTTCAATAAATGGTTCAGCTCCAATAACAATACCTATCGTGCCTAAAAGAAATGCGATAATAGCCTTAACCATCTTGTTACCGCTGATCGCAACTGGCTGAAATGCGGTATCATTCGGAATATTAGTATCTGGTTCTTTACTCGAAATATCTACACTTTTGGATTCGTTTGAACCTGTTTTCACAAGGTTATTTTGAGATTTAGATCTTATCATTTCAAAAAATGCAATGCCAATATAAACTGCAAACATTCCCGTGAAAATTATTCCATCAATATAGTTGTATCCATCAATAAAGACAACCGCACTTACTATTGCCGTTATTATGAGGAAGATCTTGTCCATCTTAAATGCGCTTATATCAATTGATTTGAGTGGAAACTTTGATAAACGCGTAGTTGCAATCAGTAACATCACGGAAAGACCGAGGGTCATCATCAAGAGATTACTGCCCAAACCAGATCCTATAGCAACACCATACGATCCTCTCAAGGCAGCATACACTACTATTGCAATTTCGGGTAAAGTCGTAGCAATACTCAGGAGGGTTCTTCCTACAAATTTCGCACCGTATTTGAAAGATAGGTGTTCTGCCCCATATGAAAGCAGCCAGCTGGAGAAGGTTAGTTCTGCGAGCCAAACGAGCATCATTAGTAAATGATTATTTCCTTCTACCATTGGCCTTTATCGAACTAAGGTAGCACAGATTACGAAATATAAATTAACCAGTAATCCTCCCAAGACATCTGACATCACTTACCTTGGAATAATCAATGTAGTAGAAAACTATTATTCATGAGTAATTAGATATCTAATATTCGTTACCAAATTATATATGTAATAGTGCTTGGTGTCTTCAAAATGTTTTTGAAGAAGTACTCAACTAGTGTGCACTAATATTTTCAAAATGAACTTGACACATACCGTCCTTAAAATTTCAATGAAGTACATATCTGATCTTGCTGTACCTGCTATTACAGTCTTCAATTATTTTTAACATCTTGAGCGATCAACTTCCAAAGGGGTGTTGAGATTGTTTGACTAGTCACCATACGAGCCTGTCACTAGTAAGTAAAACAATCAAGCGAGTTAGTGTTCTAAAGCGACTTAGAATTCAAGTACTGCCATACACTGGTCAATAGTCTGAATTTAACACTAATAGGAAATCACTATTTCATAGGACGTGAATATTCATTATAGCCAAAATCTTCAATATTATATCCGGAGATTTTTAGAAGGTTGACTACATACTCTCTCCATTCATTGTCTGGATCCCAGGCACATTCCGGGCCGTACAGCACTATGGTATTAAACCGGCCAGTTGCTGGATGCTCCGTGATTTTCCTTTTACATTTTATACACATATTCTCGATATTTTCCAATTCTATCCCTCTCAGTTTGGCAAGAACTGTACTAGTTGAATGTACCTCATTCCGTTTAAACTTTATGGCAGATATCAGGCAAGATTGAGCGAGGTTTGAATACAGGATATTTAGAGGACTGCCATATGAATCGCAATAAGTGCACGTTTGAACCATACAAAGGAAGCATACTTTTGCCCTAAAAGGGGAAGTAATAACTCCATTTAGGTCTTGACTCTTCATGCAAATTTATTTTGGATGACATCCGTGATGTGCATTTCGCTTATATTCTTGATTCGTGATTATGTTCGTCGAAGTATTCATACGCCAGTAATGGTTACTGGCATGAAAATGAGAAAGTTCTTAGGACTTGGGAGAAACAGAGTGATCCCTACTAACAGGTGAATGCTAAAAAGCCTTCAAAACTGTGAGCGACGCAAATCGAGATTAGGAGACTTCTCAAACACTCCTGATCGAGGAGCTGATTTGAATAACAAGATTAGACTCTGAAATGTGATCCAAATCGCTATTGAATAGGGTTTTATCTTAATTACAGACTTGCACCATTTCCAATGACTGGACACAATCCCCACTAATATTAAGCGGAAAACATGAGTCCATAATAAAATGCTATTAGCCAAGAGTACGTTGCTAGGATCGTCATCAATTTAACAATTTTTTTAGTGTTACGAAATAGGTATGTTACTAGTTTGGGGGAGTGGAATTCTTAAAGTCACTACCCCATTTACGTAGTTAGCCTTGCTATTTACATTTTCCTGATCAGCATTCGATATGGGTAAGGGTATCCTTTTCTCTATTTTGGATGGTCTCTGTCTGTAATGAACTGTAACAGCATCCACATCCAATGTCCGTTTGGCCCTGATGGTAAGTATATCTTTAGATATACTTAGTTGAATATCCTTTTTCTGAAATCCTGGTAAATCAATTACTATTACAAGTTCAGCTCCTTCCTCAAAAATATCTACTGGAGGTATAACAAATTCGTAGAATTCTTTTGACCTATTCCCTATTTCCTTAATAAATTCCCTAGCCATATAATGGCATACTCCCATGATATTCTTTAGCTCAATTACTATAAAATCTTTGTTTCCATTCGCATTTGCGGGACAAATTCATTCACGAGGGAATATGCAAAATCTGCATTTAGAATTGGTTAACCCTGGTAACTTTTCCATGGGGAAATATGTAAAAGGTGGCTTTTACTGGGGTTCAGAATTTCTAAATTAAGTTAATTTAAATCAGATGGATATGCTGGAACTAGGTATTCTGTTTGGCTTTAGTCCCTTAGGGCAATATTTTATTAAAGACGGCATAGAAGTTGAGATAATAATAAACTAATGATATACATTTTACTATTCCCTCTTATATTCTACCAAATAAGATACTATCACTAGCATTGATAAATAGGCCTCCCACCATATTTGCACAGTGATGCATCTTCGATTTCATCAAAAGGGCTACTACTACTTCATAACTTGAATCTTTTCGCTCATCGGAGTAATTCCATCTTACCATTAATCTACGATATATGTGACTACTGTATGGTTCCGTTTCTATATTTATCGTAATTAAAATTCCGTCAGATTCATTTTTGAACCTAAGCATAAGAGGAGGATTAACTTTACCATCTGGATTGTTATCTGTGCGATATGACACAATGAAGTAATTTTTAATGAAAAGTTAAGAACAGTACTACTGTCGGGTTTCTTGACTACGATTGCGCTTATATCAATTAATCACGCCCAAGCATGCAAATATAGAACTACAATTCCAAAAATTACATTCTTCTTGCGAATTGTTTTTCATCTAGTTGGAATTTCAGAAGTTATGCGATTCATTCCTTCAGTGCACTTAAGACAGTATTTTCGTAAAGGCGACATTAAAAATTATTTTGTCTAAATTATGCTCAGTGCGTAAAAACCATCTGTTCACCTAGTCCGATATTGTAACCGCATGATAACCGGATCTGCAGGCAGGACATGATGCATGGTCACAAAGACATTCAACGCAAAATCTGTGCGCATCAAAAAATGCACAGATGCTATCAGAGTGGAGACAGTTTTCGCACACCACATGTTTATGACATGGATCGATCAAGGTAACCATTTATTATTAACAAGAACTATATGCCATATATATGATTACTTCTCCAACCATCCTCGAAGTCACGTTTACAATATATGTAGAGTTTTTAAGTTAATTAATGCTCTAATTATCAATAGTGGAATTCAACGTTCCTACAATTGACAGATTAGTAGGAATTAGACTTTATTCGACACGATTTCCTGGAACAGGTGGCATCATTAAGGAAAAAACTGATGATTTCAAAGTAATCGAAGTTATCAATAATTCAATATTAAACTCACTTCTCCCAGTAAGAAGTGACAAAAATCGATTTGCATTATATTGTTTGGAAAAAATTGGTTTAGATTCTAGCCACGCACTTTTGGAGATTAAGAAAGAGCTTGGTATTAATCTAAGGTTACTTGGAATAAAAGATTCAAAAGCAATTACTAGGCAATACTGCACTTCCGATGAAAAATTAAAAATAACAAGCGCGACTACAACGCACACATCGATAAAGCTGTTAGGATTTACTTCCCAAAGTTTAAGAAAGTCTCACCTCGTAGGAAATAAATTCCAAATAGTCATCCGCAATATGAAGAATAAAGATCTTTTGAATTTTTTTAATGAAGTTTCACATATACCTAATTTCTACGGATTACAGCGATTTGGGAGCGCACGGGTTGTAACACATCTTGTAGGTAAACAAATTTTAAAGAAAAATTTCAAGGAGGCAGTAGAAACTTTGCTTTCCTTCACCACCGAGTATGATACTAAATTTAGTAGAGAACTCAGAGAGAGATGCAAAGATCCATCACAATATGCTTCCGTCTTGAAAAACATTCCGCGTGGAATGGATATAGAGCGATTAATTTTAATTTCACTGCTAAACGGAAAGACTTACATTTCAGCCCTACGCTCGATACCTATTAACATAAGACGTCTTTTTGTTCACGCCTACCAGGCTTTTCTGTTCAATGAATGTGTCAGTACACTAATTGAAGAGGGTCAAGACATCATTCATTGCATACCAGAAGATTTGTGTTTTCATCTTGAGGATCAGTACGTCTTGGGAAAGCTTGGTAAGTTTACTTACGGAATTAATCAGGATAAGATAGTTCCTGCGATGCAGCTTGCTGGTTACTCATTAAGAAACAGAGACGGCAGGTTTGAAAAAAAAATGTTGAAAGTATTGTCAAATGAAAGCCTGACACCAAAGGATTTCTATATTCGGGAAATGCAGGAGCTAAGTGTAGAAGGAGGTTTCAGGCAATTACCTCTGTTGGTAACTGACATAACATTTGACCAAAATAATGAATTTAGGTTTAGGTTGCCTGTAGGTGCCTACGCAACCATCTTACTAAGGGAATTAATAAAACCGATTAATCCTATCAATGCTGGGTTTTGACAACCTGATAGGAAGTGAGGGCATTGATCCTGCTTTGGCTTCTAAATATTTCAGAATGCTATTCTGCCAACTTGAATATATACAAAGTCCTTTAAGTAACAACTCACTAGTATGAAGAGGCACCATGCCGCAGAATATATTACGTCTTAGAGAAGGATTATTAATTCAATGAGACATGAGTGCGAACAACTAAAGTAATGATAGATCATATGAAACAAGGGTGGTCTATGGGTGAGGACGAAAAGCCCTACAAGTTGCAAAAAAGCAAAGTTTTCTATATATTCATATTTGAGTTCTGTTAAAAAGTATCTTTAATCATGCAGTAACTATACCAAACATAAATACCGCATATGGTCATTCAACAGACATGCTTGGTGCTAGAGACTACTCGAAGCTAATAAGCGACAAGTTAATACAAATCCACTCTAGGAAAAGGAGAATTCAGGATGTGGATAATCTTAGAGTTGATGCTGAAGAAGCAATTCAATGTACCAGATTATCATACTACGAAAGAAGGGAGCGATTAGATGATTCCGTTCCAGAAATAGTCAAGAGCTTTTTGAAAGAGACATTTCGGAGCAAATTGGATAGCAAGTCTGCAGAGTACAAAGTTGAAAAGTTGACATTGGTGGTCGATCCTGCATTTATTGTTGACGACGTCATAGTAAACTTCTCTGTGGTGTCGGATCTACCTGATAAGGTCACACCTGCAGATTTGCTTTACACTAACGCTTGTCTATTTGCTCTTGACACGGATCTCGGTGTAATTGTTTATGTTACTCCTAATGGTGAATATACTCAGTTTTTTGTAGGCAAAAGTAATAGAATGTTTGAACATGTTATTAGAAGAGCTAGAATACTTAGCATGCTGTTGGAAGAGCAAAAAACACCATCGATAGAGCCCAGTTACTCATGCCTCAGTTGCAAATATTATGACAGGTGTTTTCCACAACAAAGGGATACTAATCAAAATTTGCTTGAAGGCCTATTTGGCACCAAGAAATAGCACACAAACCTTGTTTATTAGTAATAGCCATTAGAAGACCATGATTCAGCATTATGAGCTATGTCAACTCACTGCTAATATAGCCGAACAATCCAAAAATAAATTTCCTTGACGCGAGTCCTCTTGCTAACTCGGCATGATCAACGGTCTTGGTAACCACCTACAATCTTGTCACGATTATATCTTTTCTTCTTTAAACCGAAAGCAACCCCCGTCAATATTACAAAAACAGCTATCATTATCGCATACGTTATGATCTGGTCTGCCAAGCTATGTTTATTCACTTTAGGTTGAATATTTTTCTTTCTAATTGCTTGATTTTTATTTGAACCATTATCATAGAGTCAAGGAAAATCAAGTGTAAAGTTATTCTCGCCTCCTGATGACTGAAAGCTAGAAGTTTGTTTGTACGAAAAAGTCCCATTTAGAACGTATTGTTGAGAATTATCAATTATGTTCTGCCAGTCATCCTGTCTAGCGTCGTCTCTGTTAACTATTTTCTTATCTTTTATCGTTAAACTGCCATTTCCTACTATTGGGAAGATATTGGCTTGCGAACCAACGAAACCCTCGGGTCTTTCTCCGATATCACCAGACACTATTCTTTCTTTATCGGAATACAAATTATAAGAGATTGATTCAAGCATGACTGTACCCTTGTTAGGGTTATGCACATTGAATACTAGTTCCAAATTTGCTGAGTTATTGTCGATTCGTTGTGCCTGAACTGATGCAATATCAACATCCAAGGACTTTGCATCTTTAAAAGCTTCTTGATTAAATATCGGTGTACTCACGTTAACCGCGGGCAATTTTAAGTTAGAGATGGTTTTATCAAAGTTTAGTGGGCCACTGTTATACATGGTTAGAAATATTAGCAAGATAATTACAACAATAACGCCAGTTGAGATATATGCAACTTTTCTATTCAATTACTTTGTGGACTGAGATAGCTGCTTAGATATAATAATTTATACTCCAAGTAATGTCCATAGAACAATTACGCACAGGCGTTCAGATGACGCCAGTTATATGATTTTCGTAGTTAAGACTTTTTATTTTAACCCTTTCCAAATTATTGGGTAGCATGATAGGGAAGCAGTAAACAATTCATTTTTCCTGCAGATATTTTGCGACGTCTATTAGCGATGTGGCGAACCTGGCATGATCGCAATTGGAATCAGAATCCGGTGACTCGCAGAATACCAAACCATCTTTAAAAACAATTTCTGCGACCAGTTTTCGCTGTTTATCCTTTATAAAAAGACTACCCGCATGGGAGCCTGCATAAGTCAGATGACTGAACGGTGTATATCGCGTTAGGAAAGCTTCTCTCCTAACAACATCAAGGAGTAGGTCATTAATAAAAGTCGTGAAATCTGGTGCGGTTCGTAGGCCCGAACCATACGTCCTTATCAATCCCTTAACTACCTCCTCTCGAATTTCCACAAGTTTATTCCCCTTCTTGATTGGCATACAGCTCACTAAGTAAAGCACAGTATTACTTAATAAACACTTGTTCAATTGCTGTTATTCATCTATACCTAGTTACATATGGCAAGACCCAGATGCACTAGGTTCATATAGGGGATACCTAAGTTTTGCCAGTTATGGAATTGAGGTCATAGAAGCTGAATAGGAAAAATTCTACTTGAAAATTGAGCTCAAGTACGGCATGTGCGGTAATTTCTATCTCATAAACGCGCCGATGGTTTGCGAATTCTGCATGAGCAGTCTTCGAGACAAAGGGTACAGTGGACTTTTGGAATGACAACAATTAGATAATCGAAAATGACGGATTTAGCTTGGCTTTTCATTATCAGCGTGGTTGCAGCAGCGGCAGGTTGCAGTATTTTGGCAGTGAGATTGTTTAAGGACTCTTAATACAATCTTTGAAAACTAAACACCTTAGGCTGACGCTTAGTGCATTGTGGATTTTCATCTATGCTACCTACATGAAAAGGCCATTCTGGAGCAAGTTATTGGCAGTTCGCTTACGTATTTCGTTTTGGAGGAGTCTTCTTATTATGATGCTTTATTTGCATACTCAATGGAATCGATTAAAGCAATCTAGTTCCAGAAACTCGGATGGTTTCATTTGATATGTTGCCTATGAGTAATCATGATAGGTAGTTACCTGGTTGAATACTCAACCATTTCAATTTCATCTTTCACTCTTTGACATCTGCCACCCATTTATCCTGATTTCTCATAGTATATACATGAATTCGATTGGAATTATTCGTATGCCTCAGTTCAGGCTGTGTTTCAGGTGCAAATTGGGTGGTAAATTATTGGCTCCTCCTTGCTAAGGAAGTGGGATAACGACTTATGAACTCCAAAAAATGGGAAATCGAAACCACACATTGAACTATAAATAACTACCAATACCGCAATTCATCCTAAGGCACATCGAGTCTCTCCCAATATTATTGGTCAAGGGCAGATATCTAGAGTACGCTTTAGGAAGATAGCCCAACTCTGCATTTGAAGTCCTTAGCTAATATTGCTCCCCTAGAATCAGTTGAAAATTAATGCGGGGGAGGTTAGATTATTGTATACTGTTCAGAAATCAGAAGAGCCACCTGCACTATATGGGCTTCCCTTGATATTGACGACAGAGTCTAGATCGTTAATGCGCTTCAACATCTCCAGATTTAGGTGGTGACTCACAATCATCTGGGTTCCATGTAAATAAAAGGAAGGTACCATTCCCGTCACTTGAACTACCCTATTTCTGATTTCTTCTAGGTCTTGTCCCGGTTTAAGATTGATCTCTAATGTATAGATGCTGTTCTTATTCTCATTATGATCAAAAATTAGTCTAACAACTAAAAGGGGATCTGCTTTGGAATAGACGGTTCTTATTGCATTATAAGACTCAGTAAACTCTCTTACTACGTCCTGTATTTCGGTCATGTCTAACTTAGTTATTTAAGAGTAAGTATAAAATGTATTGCGGTAAAGTTATGCTAATAATAATCTCAATAAACTGACCTAGAAAATCTTGAACTAATTAATCTGAACGGGCCAGGACAAAGATAATGTGGGTTATAGATGCCCTGACCCATCTTAACAATCTAAACCTTCATTTTAGTATTAAGATCGTTTGTCAAATTTTATTTAACAAGTTTGTAAATGGACATAATTTAGATGGGCCAAACAACTAACACATTGAAGTATCAAGTGTTTTAGGCCCATCTTTTAGAACACGCTAGGTTCATGTACTTTCTTTTCATCCTGCAAATTATTTAAGAGATATGGGATATTTATCGGCCAGATATCGTGTTTTTGGTGATGCTATCAACCATTTCTTTAACAACCCCCGTCCATTCCAATTCTCTGTCTGTGAATTTGTAATTCGGATCGATCTTTTCTATAATTCTCCTTTTCGTATGATCATAGTCAGTTAACTTTTCTGATAACTACCTTTGTAACTCCGTAACGATATCAAAATACTGGTCCTTCTTACAATTCTCCTTGCGTTGATCCTAGTTAATTAAATGATGGGCCAGATAGAATTATGTTGGGGGATTTCAAGGCTTGGCCCACCACTGGTTCAGTAATGCCTTCACCTCGTTTAAGGTAGATTACTATTAACGGATTTAGTTAGTTTGTTATCTCACAAGAAGAAATCATACAAAGATGGATATGTCTCAATCCGTGAACACGGATGTAGACTTGTATTTGTGGAGATACATCTGCTTAGTGTTTTCTACCAAATTTCCAATTTCGTTTAGATCATTTAAGTTATTTAGTTCAGATGTGCGAATTCCGAGTGATTCCAATTCAGTTATCGTCTCTCTAAGATTCAGAGCCTTATTATTGGTTCACCTTACTAGTCGGGTTAGGCAACAAATTATAAAAAGGCTCAATTTGACAGTACGCGCCTTTTAGGTCTACTAAGGTGAAGCCCGGCCCATTACAAAATGGTTAGTTAATTAAATAACTAATCTGTGCGTATTAAGTATGGCGGAATCAAATACTCTTTTTAACAATAATTGCACAACAACAATCTTGGTTCTTGTTTATCATATTCGATTAGCTTATGTAACTGTCGTCTATTTCTTGCAACATATCAATTTGACTTTCGATACCATCTGCATATGCTATTCTAACATCGCAGATGTCGCACCTATTGATGAGTACTTTAGCATTTCTGTCGGCACGGGTTGATCTGACATTCCAGAGAGAACTTATGGTTATTGGAATTAAATCTTTGATTATAGAACTGCTTCCTAGGTATAGGCGCAATGGATATAATTGGTTATTAAGGGAACTGTGCCACCCTAAAAGATGGTAAATAACAAAAGTGGTTTAAGAAAATTAATACTACAAGTTCAAATGTCAGTAGATGGCTGCATTGCAGGCCCTAATGGTGAAATGGACTGGATGGCTGGGTTGCAGGATGACAAAGGCAATAAATACGTAAACGAATTAACGGAATCCTTTGATACCATTCTCTTAGGACGAAAAATGACTGATGGCTTTATTTCTTACTGGTCGGATGTGATAAACAAACCTGATGACCCTTGGTATGCGCTTGCTAAAAAAATGATAGAAATCCCAAAAGTTGTTTTCACCAAAACATTGAACAAATCAAAGTGGATATATACAGACATAGCAACAGGTGACCTTACAGAAGAAATCACCAAGTTAAAGAGCCGAGATGGCAAAGACATGGTTGTTTATGGTGGTGCTTCATTTGATTCTTCCTTAATTAAATTGGGACTAATTGATGAATTTCTTTTGTTCATTAATCCTGTTGCCATTGGAAACGGCATGACTATATTTAAAGACTTGAAGGAGATTCAAAAATTGACTTTGGTTAAATCAAGACCGTTTGACAGCGGAGTAGTTTTACTTCACTATGAGGCAAAGAAAGCCTGACAACTTAACGTCCATGTGACAATTTTTACAGATTGCAACTTGAACCAAAATGCTCCTGTAGGAATTATTTCGATTTGCATCAGGGGTTGCTATTGCAGCACATTATGGATGCCAGGCTTAAGCGAGTAGAGAAGATGCTGTTTATCCGATAAGGAACCTAATTATGATGTCCACGACTTTCTAAAAACAGACTGGCCATTTGAATTTAGATTTTAAAATATCTTTAATAGGTTCCCGATTTGCCTTGAATTTATTCATTTGATAAGTGCTAAAGTAAATATCCTTGTTACTTGTGCTGTCGTGTTTTCAATTGCAATAGGAATGGGTATTACACTGGTACAAACAGTTATTCTTGGGACACGCATATGACATTTCATAACTTGGCTGATAATGCATCTCAGCTTATCATAGCACATGTCAGCTCTACATGTACTGCTCAAGTAAATTCCAATTGTGAAGCAGGTGCTGACTGTGTTTGGTATACTTTAGATGTATTTACACCCCCACAGGACGAGCAGAAACAAACCTGCACCTATAACCCTGTACTACAAGAGCGGGTATGTACTTATCCGAGTATTGTTCAAAAGTTAGGCGTATATGGTCACTGTGACGTTTATATAACAGGTTCTAAAGGAAATTACAATGTTGACCATCATTGTACCGCTGCGGATGCGGCTGGTCTGAAACCTCCCCAAAATCAAACAAATACAACACAAAATCAAACAAAATGACTAACTAAATGACTAAGGCTTAAAAGTCACTATACTCCATACTGCGACTTTCATGCTAGGAGAAACTTAATTGGCCTTCTTATTTCTGTCATATAACTACCGAAACCCATGACGCACCAATCTATCAAGAGATTACAGAAAAATCTATAAAAAGCCAGTTACGTCCTTAGACATGAAAATCAAAAGTTATTTTAAAGTTAAGCCCTATTCTTTTGCTGCAACTAACTTTCGAGCTGTTGTATGCAATTTATGACCTTATCAGTGACCTTGCCAATAGCAGTATATTCCGTTTTCTTTCACGGATCCTCCTTATAGAATAAGGCAGCCAAGTCTCGCCGTACGGGATATATTCGCCTACTTTATAACCTCGTTGGATAAGCCGTGTTTTTAATTCATTCCTTATACCTCTTAACATTTGAAATTGCAGGTTTTCCCTAGCTCGAAATTCCTGAGATAAGGAGATTGCTTTCCCTATTAGATTTGAATCGTGAGTTGCTATTGCTATTGTTCCTGTTACTAATCTATGGCTAAAAATGTATTCCATCAGCTTTGAAAAATTTTTGTCAATTTCATGATTGGAGTGATAGGCTCTGGTGAGGTCTTCGGTGTACGCACCCTTAACGAGTCTGACATGTGGGCTTTGCTCCATAAGATGCATCAAATCACTGAAGCTTCTCTTCAAGTATGCTTGAATTACTATTCCTAACTGCTTGTTTGTCTTCAAGACATCTAGATAAGTTGAAAGAGTGTTCTGTACATATTGATAAGCTTCCATATCAACCCAGACGAATACGCATTTTCTTGAGGCATACTCTGAAATTCTCCGGAGATTTTTTGACAATAAATCAGCGTCCACGGCAAGCCCAATCTGAGTTGGTTTGACAGAGACGGCCCCAGAAACCTTATTAGAATATAATAGGTCAATTATGTCTAAATATTCAAAAACAGTTCTGTCAATTCGAACTTCATCTTTAATTTCTTCTCCTAAGTAATTTAGTATAGGGAACATGCCGGACTTATTGGTGTCTTGAGCAGCCAATAATGCTTCTTGTGCCGTGTATCCAGCGATCCACTTCTTCGAAACTCGAAAAAGCAATCTTTCAATTAACGCAGCGTTGAATTCGTTCGAACGTTTCGAACTAATCAACGGGGTCCACTTATGCTAATGCAGCGATTGTTTATTTAAGTCTGAATAGCTCGCTTATATTGAAAAACTGCCAGCTATTTACAATTAAATCTAAAGTTCAATTTGCATACTTTTAACCATAGCCGAAGAATTAGGCTCAAATCCGCGTTCAAATGATTTACAATTTAGAATAAATGACCAATGAATGAGGAAAGACAATGATGCGCAATGAAAGTGTTCAATAACAAATTTGTCGTCTATTCCTCTCTGGAAAAGGTCTGGGCTTTTTATACCAATATTCGTCATCTAGAAAAAATTACTCCCCCCGAAATGAATCTTAGAATATTACACACAACGAGCGAGGAAATTGAAGAAGGTTCTGAAACTTGGATAACAGGAAAAATAATTCTTAACATGAAGTGGCATTCCAGGATTGTTACTCTTGAACCTTTCCGATATGTTGACGAAATGTTTGGTTCAGGCAGTGAGAAACCATTTTTCAAGTTCTGGAGCCATGAACATATTTTCAAAGCTGGAGAAGGCCAGACTATAGTATTAGATGTGATTAGGTTGGAGCTACCTTTTGGGCCGGCCGGACGAATGTTCGAGGGATTTGCAATAAAAAGATTGCGTAATCTTTTCAAATACCGGGAGGCTGCAACAAGAAAACAATTGGAATAGGATGGAAGTATTAAAAAAGTAGGGAGAAACCTAGTTATGGATAATATTCAAGAGGAAAATAAGTTGCGTGGCTTTTTATATTCGCACGTGTAGAAGTAATTGTTCCTAAAAAATTTAGTGCATGTCTAGCATTGAAAAGATAAAAAAAAGACTTCAGCATGACTGGCTCATATTCCTGAGCAAGAACTCTGCGAAGCTGCATTCCAACATTATTAGCGGAGCGAGCCCTCCTTCTCTCTTTGTTGGTCACAAGGGCTACCCACGAGTAAACGTCGGTCCATTAGTCCCACCAATTCATGGTAATACATCAATTTTTGACTGTCCCGAAGCTTGGACGGGCAAAACGATTTACGAAATTGCAAGGTTTCGAATGAACCTTATTAGAGGAATATTTAGATCAGATGTTAATAATCCGTCGGGAAAATATATAGATACAATGCAAGAAATGACGTTATCATTGCTTCCTGTAGAGAGTACCGTTACTTTCGTCAAGAATCCATTCCCAGAAAATATGTCGGGTAATTCTGAAACTGTGGTAGTTCCATCGATGCTTGCAGCTGAAGTGACTGGTTTCCGACCAATTCAGATAAGGACAGATCCTCGCATAGAAAGAATTTATTATGACACCGATATCTTATCTTCTGATGCCATGTTTGACCTATATAACAATGGTATTACGATAAATCAAATTTCTAATATATTAAGTATAGGCATGATGGGCAGGAAAAGGTATCGTAAACTGGTCCCAACAAGATGGAGTATTACTGCAGTAGACCAGATAATATCTGGTAAGTTGATCGAATTAATTAGACATTACCAAACAATAGAATCTATGCACTTATTTGCATATTCACATGTTGAAAATAGATACTGGGTCATGTTAATTCCAAATCACGATTGGTCTTTTGAAATGGTTGAGGCTTGGC
>JBIOZE010000162.1:0-51740 GCA_044870745.1 Nitrososphaeraceae archaeon
GGAATATTTTTACGCACTGAGGAGGACAAACATTTTCACATGCCATACAAAATATGCAATCCTTTTCTCTTATCATGAACGGTTTTTTTTCTGATGCAGGATGTCCAGGGGTATCCAACCACTCATATACGTTGACAGGGCAAGCTTCTATACAAGCACCGTCGGCAACGCAAATATCAAAATCAACAGTGACCTCCGTTCCCCAAATTCCTAGTTGTCCTGGCGGATCTATAGGTCCCCAAACCTTAATTCCCTGATATGTCCCAGCTACCTGACGTTTTGATTTAAAAGTAGCATCAATCGGTCCTTCAACCTTAGAATACGAGGTTCCTGACCCCGTAAGTGAAATCGTCGTGTTTCCGCCACTCGATATTGGCGGAGCAGCAAGAGTAGGTTGAGGTGGAGAGGTAGAGGCTGGCTGAGGAGCTTGCCCTTGTGAAGGAGCTGAAGCAATAGAGGTCCTCGAAATGGGATTTCTTTTAAGCGGAGTCATTTCAAACACCTTCTTGATTGCATCTTCAAGTGATAATTTCAGAGTCTTCTGATAATACGCTACTAATTTGTCACCTATCTTTGAATTCCAAATTATGGTATCAATTATGATTTTTGCATTAGAATCTGCTTTTTGTCTATAATTCTTGATCCAATAGAAATCTCCAAATGATTCAATAGGTTTGATTTGATATATGATATCGATAACTTCACCCGTAACAACTTCTACTGTAATGTCAACGTCTGCATACAACTCGTTATTAGAAATAGGATCTACGGCAGATTCTGTCCACTTGTGTGTGACGTATACACGATCAGCATATGCATCAACTTTGAAACCTGAACTTTTCAGACTATTCATAAGCGTGGATATTTCCGAAGGATTTGTCAATTCAACGGGAAGTCTAAATATTCCCAAACGCGACGCATGCAGAGGATATACGCCCCGTTTGGCTACATCTGACAGCATAACCCAGACGCGCTCCTCTAAGAGTGTGGACATGAATTACAGTTTACCTCCAGGTGCTAAAAGTATTTCGATACACAGTAGTTCATATGCAACTAATAGTGGATATTCCCTCCTGTAACAAACTGAAAACAGCAAGACAAGAATGATATTAAGATAATTCCCACAAATAGCTAATTGATAAATAAGAATTTGAGGTAGGGAACTACTAAGATTCAAAATAGATTATGAATATTAAATTATTCGTTTTGATTCGGGAGCACTTAAATTATGACCGAGTTCAGCCTTATTACGGGCCGGTAGTTTAGTCTGGTAGAATACCTGCCTTGCATGTAGAATGAAAATTCATTACAAGGGAAACGTAGGTGGTCGTGGGTTCAAATCCCACCCGGTCCACCAAAATGGCATTCTCCTCAATGGCGAGGAGTTAATTCATTTCGCATGTGCTTTGGGTTGCCTGGAGTAATAACGCATAATAAGCATTGAATCAAGCTGAAAGTGAATTAACAATTACTCACATCTTTTCAAAAATTAAGACATTACTTGATTCTACTTATTTGTTCTAGAAGAATAAGTAGCAGACAAATCTTACAATATTATCCTTCTTATTTGTTACCACTTAGTGTAAAGCACTCTAAATATAAGATGTTAAAAAAAATACACCAATGAAAAAGAAAAACAGCATGACAATAATCATCGCTGCATTACTACTAACTGGCATAGTGGGTGTCACCTCTGCCATAGGAATGCAATCAGCATTAGGAGGAGATAATAATGATAATGAATTAAAAATAAAGCAAGGGGCAAATCAGGATAATAATTGTGAGTTAAAGAATGATTTAGACAAGAAGGGGTCCACTGAGAATACCTTTGCTTGCGCCAACGTTGCATTCAATATAGTTTGTTTGCCAGATTCTGTTTGTATAGTACCTAATGAGGAAGTACCGTACGAGCTCGCTACCCCGACCTGAAAATATCTGGCGACAGACCCTTTTTTATAACCCCCTGGGGTGCATCAACTGTAGTTGATTTGCTATTACGTTCCGTATACTCAATTAATTGATGCCGATTAATATATTCAGATCAGTTGCTTGCTCACAGCAAAGAATAAGTTGGACAAGGATACTTAATTTAATCAATGTCAATTTTTGGGGGAACCGGTGGTGGAAGTACAAAAAAGAAGTACAATGATTTAACACTAAGTATTAAACAGACTGTTTTGGAAAGAGCTCATCATAGATGTCAATCATGTTCAGTGAAATTTCATGGCAGTAATGGGCCTTTTTTTGAGCACATAAATGGTTCACGGAAGGACAATAGACCTGCAAATCTTCGAGCGCTATGCGAAAAATGCTTCGAGCCAGTAAAGAAAAAAGAGAATAGAAAAGGGATGTTTGGTACGCTACGTAATAATTTTGGAATGATTTTTGGGAAATGATATAGTTGGCAGAATTAAATATTTCAGCAAAATCCAGGAACCGCAATTATGCTCAAGTAGGAATGTAGAAATGCACAAAATAAACTATATCCTACAAAGTTAGTCATTAGCCATTTGGTCTATGAAATTGGATAACCATAGGGAACGGAGAAAAATATATGACAATGATGGGTCAAATGAAGATCACCTTGTCATATATGAAAAATGGGTAGTAGCGCTGCAGAATAATCCTGAAAATCGAAAGGTTTCCCTGAAGGAATTTTATTCTCAAGGATACTATGAGGCATATGATATAGTCATGACATATGCAGAAAGAACACATGCTACAGTATTGTGGTTCAAGGAGAAAAGGGGTGTTGGTTATCCTGATTGCAATGTCAACTTTCCAAAATTAGAATTTGTTTGTACCTATTGCAATAGAGAGTTCGCCGACCCAGATCCAATTCCCTGCCCGAATGAAACATGTCTTTCATATTTCTGCTCTAAAGGTTGTCTCCAACAACATCAAGTTTTGCGCAAGGTCCATCACTAATTAAGCAATCCCTTACTGTTGAAGAATTATGTCATTTTTAGCTCATTAAAATCTATCAATTTGCATTATAACAAATAGAAATAAGTTATGACAGGATGGGAGATTGCTTTGTACGGGGTGATCTCTTTTAATATCTGCTTATTCAGTCAGCTTTAGTCATTTTAACGGTAACAAGCCTAATTCTTTCGTGATCCGCAGTAAACTGATCCAAGTAACGCGAAGTAAAGTCATGTGGAGCTCCATCATTAAGCATTTCTATTTTGAATCCGATTGAATTGAAAATAATCTGCAACCATTGCTTCCAAACTACATACGCAGAGTTTGAAACTGGCTGGAACAGATCGTCCGTAAGCTCAGTGACGAGGATGAAGAGACCTAATTTCTTTAATTTTCTTAGAACAGTTTCATAAAAAGGCAACCAAATGTTTTGCAAACATTGGTCGACATATTTAGGATGCGGGAGGACTGAAATAAAAGTATCAACTGACTCGTCTGGAAAATCAGCTATTATTATTTCAAATGATTCATTAATGAACAGAATATTATTGTTTGATGGTAGTTCGCAGGCTTTCCGATGCTCTAAAGTATCAATTTCAATTCCAATGAATAACATATTATTTTTAATTGGATTGTGAGCAAGTTTAGCCAACAGTCGACCATCTCCAGAACCTAACTCCACGACGATCGTGTCGTATTTACCAACTAGTGATAAATCCAAAATATATCAGATAACTACATAGACAATTCAATGTTCTGGGATTAGTAATTCTGATTCGAGCAATTGCTGAATGAGCTGAACTACTTCTTGTTCTACTTGTTGTCTTGGTAACGCTAATTTGTTTGAAAAGTGATCTGCTAGCTCGGTAATAGTTCTCGTTCCATCGCAACTATTCCAAAAATCCAATATTGCTTGATTTACCATGAATCCATTGTCTTTTTCGTTCTTAAGAATTAATGAGCCATCTTTTTCATTAATTAATTTGCCTTTGGCCAAAGGTTTGTACTTCTCATAGTCGACTTGAAACCTCAGTTTTGGCTTTCCAAATCCCAATTGATCTCGGATTGACGGTTCAATCTTATCAATGCTCCAAGGCGGATCCCAGACTATTGATACATTTACACCACCGACGCCACTGATCTTGCTAACGTATCTCTTTACATCACTTACCAATGTATCGTGTAACGGGCATCCACGAGTCGTCATAGTCATCTCAATGTCAACATTATTTTCTTCATTAACCTTGATTCCATATACGAGTCCTAAGTCAACAACATTAACTGGAATTTCAGGATCCATACATTTTCTTAGGGCTGAATACACTTGTTCCTGTGTTACTTTCTCAGGCATCTACTATTAAAAGTGAATTTACAGATTAAATACTTTATCTATCAGAACCTATCATCTGGCGAATTCCCTCCTCAAAGGGAGCGAACAAAACGCCTTTTTCTGTTATTATTCCAGTAATTAGGTCAGGGGGAGTAATATCAAATGCTGGGTTGAATACCCTGACTTGTAATGGTGCAACTAGTCTATTTCCAACTCGAATAACTTCAGTTCTATCTCTTTCTTCTATAACTATGTCTTTCAGTTCGCTTTTTAGATCAAATGTAGATGTCGGAGCGGCTACGTAGAAAGGAATTTCGTGTCTCCTTGCCAGAGCAGCTATTTGATATGTTCCGATCTTGTTAAAAACGTGTCCAGTTCTCAGAACTCTGTCCGCACCAACTATGACCCTATTGACCATTCCTTGAGATAGAACATATCCTGAAGCTGTATCTGGGATCAGGCTGACGTTAATTCCATCGTGCTTCAATTCAAAGGCAGTTAGTCTAGAACCTTGCATGACTGGTCTGGTTTCGGTTGCAATTACGCGGATTTCCTTTCCGTTCTCCTTGGCGGCTCTAATGACACCGAGTGCGGTGCCGTATCCAACTGTCGCAAGCGATCCTGCATTGCAATGTGTCAGGATGGTTTCGTCATTCGATATCATCTCTGCACCAAATTGCCCTATTTTTTTATTTGTGTTGATATCTTCGTCAGCCATTTTTATCGAAGTCTCAAGTATACTCTTTCTTATTTCATTAACTGAATTGCCCTCCCTTGCCTTGGCCATAGTCAAGTCAAGAGCCCATGCAAGATTAACTGCAGTGGGTCGAGTTGATTTTAGTGTTTCATAAGCTGCCTGCAAATCTAAAAGCAATTCATGATGATCCCTCGCCTTACTTTGGAACGCCGCTAGACACATGCCAAAGGCGGCTGATACACCTATAGCAGGAGCCCCCCGGACAACTAGACTCTTGATAGCCCTTGCGACATCTTCATATTTATTGTACTCTACATAAACAAGCCTTGTTGGTAACTTTGTCTGATCAATCATTACAACCTTACCATTTACCCAGTTCACAGTAAGAAGCGGCTTCACCGTGACCTTATTTTTTGGGTGGCGCATTAACCCGTAAAATTATATCATTCTAATAATAATTTACTCCTTCGAATGTAAAAATAACCTGAGTTTAACTTGCTAATAGTCGGAGTAATTTAAACATCAAGGACCAATCAGAGTAACCTCATTTTTCCTGAATCATATTCAGATTTCTAGATATGTAGGTCAAACAAATCCTGACCAAAGAACGAACTGACGATTGGGCTATAGGGTACGTTTCCGAATGAGTCGTTAGGGTATACTTTGTTAAATATTCCCTCTGTAAAAATTTTGGATAGAATAATTAAATTACTCCTGCTAGTGATACGATCTGGTGGCCGATTTCCTTTACCGGTTTCCTTCACTAAAAATAAATAAGCCTATACTCCAATCATGATATTTCATTTCGGTTCAATCAGTTCGCCTATTGTTTGGTTCAACGCCGCTTCAGCAATATCAGAAGACCGTTCTGCCGTTCTCCTAATATCCTCTAAGATAAGTTTCAGGTTCACAAGGTCAGAGTCTTTTATCTTTTGGCTATCAATAACTGATATTATTTCCTCTTCTAGAGATCTAACGCTAGCAGATCTATCAACTATACTATCCGCCAAATAATAGTCCTTTCTTAGAAATGCTTCAACTGAATCATTCAGGATAGTGAGTGACATTTGACTCATCTCTCGAACTTTATCCATGACTTTGTCATGTAATTTTTCCTGAATTTTTGCAGATTTCATTGCTATACCAGTGGCATGATCAGCGATTCTCTCAATACTTTTGACCGCAACGTGATAACTTATACAATCGGCGGGACTTTTCAATCCAATTTCCTTCAAGATCCTTTCGTTCTGAGAGGCGATTACCAAGTTTCGAAGTATGTATAAGCTAAATCGATCGACCTCGTCATCTGATCTTATTACTGCCATCGCAAGATCATTATTAATTTCTTGTAAGGCGGTCATGGCATCATTATGCATTGAAGTGCCTATCAAAAACATACGCCTTACTGCAGTCTTTACGGATAGCTCCGGTAGACTCGAAAGGACCTGAATTGTCATTAGGTCTGAGGATTCCCCAATAATTTCAGTCCCCACCAGGTTACGTCTAACAACTTCTCTTATAGCCTCTCGTTGGGCT
The DNA here is from genome assembly GCA_044870745.1 of Nitrososphaeraceae archaeon. Taxonomy (GTDB): domain Archaea; phylum Thermoproteota; class Nitrososphaeria; order Nitrososphaerales; family Nitrososphaeraceae; genus TA-21. Next base: position 6,489 of record JBIOZE010000162.1, read on the forward strand.
GGATATATTCTGCCTGACTTTGATTTTAGATTTATCACATTGTAACCCATAAGGTACATCGATACAACCTTCCTTTTGAGCGTATTTTCACCGTCTTCAGTAGCAACTAGAGAGTGTGCCTCATGTGTCGAAGCCGTTGTCCTTAGGCTCGTAGGAAAAATTGAGAGTGAGTGATTTGCTTCTCTAATCACTGTAACGGAATCCCCCGCTTTTAGACTCATTTCGCTTATCCATTTCTTCGGCAGGGATAGAATGTATGTAGACCTTCCAGTATACTGTATTTTCCTGACCTCGCTGTTTTCAGGATAAGACATCAATATAGATGACTAACCACACTAATCTTAAACATGTTATGTTAATTTACTATATAGTCCTATATAGTAAGTATCGCCTTCTTAATATCAATAAATATAGAACACTTTCAGATAATGTAGGTAGTCAACTGATATTGTCTTTCATAAAATATCGTATCTTGAGGTTTAGAAAGGTAACTAGGAATAAGCTATACGTATTGGTTAGATATCTGCTGTTTTTGTATCTTGGATTTAAAATGAAACTTGGGTGGTATTAATCTGAGCCCTTTCTTTTAGCAATTTTTCCAATTTTTCCAAAACGCTAGGGTCTTGTAAATCGTCAGTACTACACAGACCGTATGGTACACCCCCGATTAATGGAGATCTATAATCCATCCATTTTTCTGTAATGTGTCATTATTCAAATTATTTCAAATCCCTTGTTCTTCTCCTGATATTAACTCGTCTAATTTTTTCGATCTTATTGCCATCTCTAATTGCCAAGAAGACCTTTAATCATCATGCATAATAGAATAAATGAGTTTGGAAAATCAATTATCAATAAGGGAAGCTCACAATGTGACTCAAAGTAGTGGGGCTTATCAATCTGACCGTTCTTACTTCGACAGTATAATTGGATTCGATGACGTCAAGAGGCTTTTTGGATTATCACTAGAATCAGAGAAGCCTGTGCATATTCTGCTAGTGGGACCACCTGCTTCGGCAAAAACACTATTCATGTTAGAATGCATGAAATTTAATCGATCATATTTTACACTTGGGAGTCATAGTACCAAAGCTGGAATGATTGATTATTTGTTCAAAAATCGCCCCAAATATTTGATAATTGATGAGATCGAGCATATGCCTAACAAGGACCAGACAGCGCTTTTGAGCCTTATGGAGACAGGATTAATTGCGGAAACAAAGCATAAGAGAATAAGATCTACCCAACTTAAAACTTGGGTATTTGCAACTAGTAACGGTACTGAACATATGTTAACACCCTTGCTTTCACGCTTCCTAGTATTGCACTTTAAACCATACAAGTTTGAAGATTTTCAAAAAATTACTGTACATATGCTTGAACGAGAAGGAATACCTAATGAAATCTCGACTGAGATTTCCAAAGCAGTTTGGTCAACTATGAGATCGAAGGACATAAGAGATTGCGTAAAAATCGGGCATCTTGCGAAAACAAAGGAAGATGTATTTTGGATAGTAAATGCGATCCGAAATTATAAATGATAGATTCTAATTATTCCCAAAGATTTTTTCAAAATTCATGGTATTTTTAAATTAATATAAGCCCCTGTCATGCATCGATGTTTATACGGGCAATAAAATTGATTATTCAGTATCCAATCTTAACCACATTTATCTGGACATAATAGATGGTTTAAATGCCTAGACAGTAACAAAAATTGTTTTCCTTTTCTGGTCACTTGATATACGTGCTTTTGTCCATCGTATCTTAACAAGTCATTTTCTATCATTTGAGCCACGTACTCTTTTAATTGGCGATTGGAATTAAGTGATGCATACATTACCCGGGTCACTAATGTGGCATCATTGATATTTCGAATATTCTCTAAAATCATAGTATAAATTTCCTCCTTGTTATGGTTTCTCATACCTTTTTCCTGGATAAATTAGTTCTTAGAGTTGAAGATAAAAGCATAATGGAAAATAAAAAAGTAAAAAGTCCTAGAGATCTTTTCTAAAATGGCAAGCGACCAAAGTTACATCCTGAGAAATTAAAACGCCTTGAAAGCTCGAATTCAACACTTTTTTTGAAACATTTATGGCTCTTGCTGATCATAGCTTGCAATAAATTATTTAAGTTTAGATCTCGTACTTATGGTGTTAATGATCATTAAGAACACTGATCCGTATAAGTTGAAAAAGTGTACAATTTGCAAAATTAGCATACCTATACAAGAAAAGTACTTTACCTATCCGCTCTCTTTTCAAGTGATATGTTTACAATGCGCTCTTCAAGAGATCCCAAAGATATTGGGATTGTTGGAAAGTGATCTAACCAAAATAAGAGAGTCTCATTCCGATACTAAGAGTGATCCATCCGAAATGTGAAAAGGTATTTACCCCTAATAATGTGAAGGGACATTTCTTGTCTAACCTATTGAAATATGCATTCAACTTGTACAGTAGTTGGGAATAAGCACTTTAAATGATAGAGTTTCGTTCACATCAATTGTTCTCAGAATAGACAAAAAACAATCATTTAACTTCTAGCGTGCACATAATATTAGTATGATTATTTGAACAAAGCATTTGGTTACGTTTAACATATTAGGTTAAATACGATTTGGCGACGGCTTTTGTATGATTGACCCCGTAACTGAGGTAAGTAAAGAATCGAATATCCTTAAGAAGATGAAACAATACTTCCATATAAACGATGATTATTTCGTTTTGCGATACTTCCAACACATGGGATTGAACAACCAAAGCTCTTCTAGTGAAGATTAGTAATCAGGATGAATTTACCTTGAACGATATTTAGTCAAATAAAAAAAGATCTTCTCTCAACAGCATTGAATTGTCGAATTTGCACTCAAATTTTGATGAGATGCAATCTATCTGACTGTCTCGCAATCAGACGATCTCACATCTCCGTCAATAGCACTGTAGTCGGTTATAGAATCCATTCCTGTTCCACAGTAAAAGAAATCGGCACCTTCCCCTCCTGTCAATGAATCATCACCTTGTTCACCAGAGAGTAAGTCGTTTCCGCTATCTCCATGAATTTCATCATTTCCTTTCCCTCCTTGAACCATATCATTACCGTTTTTTGCCACTATCAAAAAGGATGTAGGATTCCCTGTTCCAAGGTTACTATTCAGTGTTGCATTGATCCTGTCGTCATTTTCAGTGCCATTAATATGGTCAATGACAGTGTTTCTAACTGCAGTAAAATTAGAATTGTTAGTCTCAATGGAGGCAGTACTAATATTCTCACGGAGTATTGGACTTGGAGTGACACCTGTAATATTAATACTATTCCATTTGCTTATGGGTTGATTGGAAACAGTATCTAAGCATGTAATTTTTGCAGTTAATTCATTTGGGCCAGGCACAATCAAATGATACTTTTCAGTAAACCTAAATGTCCAACTAGAGAAATCGTTATTATTATTTCCCACGGCCCTTGCCTTAACTATTTGAAATGGTTTTAAATCATTCCAATCTACGTAAACAGTACAATTAGTCGCTAAATTATCAGATGAAACTCCAGATATATTTAGCTCACCGGATGGAATACTCTGGTTTTGACCGTGTGATACTATCTTAACAAATTGTTCTTGTGAGAGATTATCTTTAGACTCCTGTGCAATTGACAATTCAAAACTTGAGCCTATTTGAATTACAGAGATACTAGCAATTAAAGGTATTAGTAATAAATTCTTGTAAGATAAGTATGAGCAGCTCAAAATTACGGACATCCAAGTCAGCATGAATAGTCGTTAATTTTATTCCAATTGGAGAAAAAGATCAAACACAATTATCATATATTTTACTCCTACAAGCGTATCGCAACTACCATGATCTCTCAAACTTTTGGTTGCCTAAATTTTCTTGCCTTAACATGACGTTTTGTAATTTGTTTGGTAGTAACTCACCAAAAACTGGATGTTCAGCTCTTTCGCATCTGACAAGGGTCATCTGCGTTAGTGTTGTATTGAATTGTCCTAACTGGAACAACAATATTTGTACGGCAGGAAATGCGCCATTATTATTTCTATGATTATATCTACTAGAAGGGATATATCTGGGTATTTGACTACTGCAGAATATATTATGAGCTGTGGTCCAAAATCACCAGATATTTCTAAAACTAATATTTTTAGATTCATGAAAAAATATGACATAAATAGCTATGACGAACTTTTAGAAAAATCCACACAAGATATCGATTGGTACTGGAATGCTGTAAATGAAGATCTTGGTCTCAGGTGGTTTGGTAGCTATGATAAGGTGGTTGATACCAGTCTCAATAACAGTAATCGCGATTCGCGGTGGTTTGTGAACGGTAAATGCAATATTATAGATAATGCAATTGATAGAAATTTGAAGTATTGTCCAGGCAAGATTGCATATATTTTTGAGAATGAAGACGGATTTGTTACAAAAGTTACCTACGAAGAACTTAATATGCATGTAAACGCTGTTGCAGCTGCACTAAAATCTTTCGGTTTAAGAAAAGGAGATGTAATCGGAATTTACTTGCCGATGATTCCAGAGGCGATATACTGTATCTTGGCTTGCTCCAAAATTGGTGCTATACATACTGTAATTTTTTCCGGGTTTGGTAGTTACGCACTTCAATCTCGCCTTACTGATTCAAATGCAAAAATTCTGATTACCAGTAACAAAATGATTCGAAGGGGTAGGATCATCGACCTAGAGAATATATGGTTGAAGGCAGTTGAGAGGTCAAAGGTCACTAAAATAATATCAGTTGATGGATTTGAACCAAATAGCGAAAATAGACTGATAGGGTATGGTGAGTTATTACAATGTACGAGAGAAGCAAATTGTGATACAGAAATTATGGACTCTGAGGACCCTTTGTTTATCTTATATACGTCTGGAACAACTGGCATACCAAAAGGAACTGTCCATGTTCATGGTGGCTTTATGGTTGTGTCTGCACAACAAACGGCTTATACTATCGACATGACGAAACGCGATGTCCTGTTTTGGTATGCGGATATAGGTTGGATAACCTGTCAAACTTGGGTAATTTATGGAAGCCCGTTAGTTGGAGGGACGGCTGTCATTTATGATGGTGTATTAACATATCCTACGCCGTACAAGTGGTGTGAACTGATTGACAAACACAGAGTTTCTATCTTTGGCGTTGCACCTACTGCCATAAGACAGTTTATGAGGAAGGACAAATTTGTCAAGAACTTTGCATTTAGTTCATTAAGAATATTAACAACAACTGGGGAGCCTATCGATGAAAAGACTTGGTTATGGTATAGAAAAAACGTAGGAAAAGATTCATGTTCTATAATCAATTTGTCAGGAGGTACTGAAATAGGAGGAGCAATAGTGAGTTCGTCAATGTTTATGCCTGACAGACCTTGTTCAGTTGGCAAACCCCTTCCGGGATTTGATGCAGCGGTACTTGATGAATTCGGAAATGATACCAATGAAGGGTGCCTTGTAATAAGGAAGCCTTGGCCATCAATGACGAGAAGTATACTAAATGACAATAAACGATTCATTGACACGTATTGGTCAAAGTACCCAAACTTTTGGCATCATGGTGACATTGTCTATATCGATACAGACGGATTTTGGTATATTTTAGGAAGAGATGACGACGTTATCAAAGTGTCTGGCCATAGAATTGGAAGCTTTGAGATAGAAAATGCAATAATGCGCCATAAAGCGGTGTCTGAATGTATTGTGACAGCCGTACCTGATGATATTTCGGGCCAATCAATACTGGCCTATGTCATTCTTAAAAACCGAAACAGCGATCAGAGCCTCTTAAGAAATGAAATTATCTCACAAGTTGAAAATTCTATTGGAAAATTTGCTTCCCCAAGATCTGTTAAGTTTGTCAAGGATTTCCCACGCACTAAGACCGGTAAATTATTGCGCAGGATAGTCAAATTGAAAATAAACGGTGACTTAAACTCGCAGGACTTGGCATCTGTGGATAATCCCGAATCGATTATTGAATTGTGAATTATTAACACCTCGTTACCTAAAACCTATTATACATGCAATCAGGGTTATTATTATTCGATCCAATATACGAATCAAATTCAAACCTCTATACTCGATGTACCAGGACGTAGTATTCACCTAGCAGCTAACTTTATTCGATGTTTTGATCTAATTCTTCAAATGATCTTTATCCCTGTAGGGAGTTGGATATTCTTGATCGTATCATTCTAGTAGAAATTTGAGGAACCAACCCTAGATTATACACGGATGGTTTTATATTAGATTAGAAACGCAAGGAATTTACTAAATGATTCTAGAGTAGAATTCAGTAATGATTCCTTACTATATGCATCGATGGTTAATTTCAGAAGTAAGTTAGTTATGAAAAATCTCATACCTTCTTATGCTCCAGAGTTTGACAATCTACTTATATTATGTATTTGATAAAAATTAGAGAATAATTGATGCAGATAAATATTTACCATCTTCTGGTAGCAACGTTTACCGTAATAGCAACCATTGGAAGCATTGCTGGTGTTCCTAACGTGGTATTTGCCGACACTGTCAAATGTAATGATAACGGCGACAATAATTGCAACAATACGGTAATTGTTCAGAATATTACCATCGATAATAGCTGCAACATAATAAATGAAAATAAGGACCACAGTAGCCACAATGAAAATGTTAATCAATTATTCTGTACACATCAATATGCAAACATATATGGCTCCTTGATTAATGCACCCGTCTTTAGTACAATTCTTGGAGACGGCAGTATTCTGCGAGATCCATTTGCACCTATTACATAGGCCGTTAAAAATAACGAACGTAGCAGCTTGCTTGTTATGTGTAACTTGAATGGAGTTAGTACTCCCCTTCTGATATCGCATATCCCATTGAGCCAGATAGGCATAGAAATAGATATTTATTTGCAGTAACAGAATTTTTAGTTAGAAATCTAAAGGAAAAGTAAAATATTATAACACGAGAATGTTAACATAAGCAACGCAAATAATGAGTCGAAGATTAAGTTATTTCACTTTGGTAAATTAATATTCATACGATTGGTTGAAAAATAATGTTTCCTTAGAATTCCCGCACACTATGGATATTGTAAATTTACATGGCAAGTAACATATAAGATGCTCATGTTCAAAATAAATTTCTAGTCATCTTGTATTTTCCTCACAATAGTGACTACACCAACGCCAATGCCCCCTATACGCACCGCACTGAGCGCATAGGAGTGTGCTCTTACCTCGGTTCAATCCAAACATCACTAATGTAATTCTTTCCCAGCCCTAAAATCTCGCCAACTCTGAGCTGATTGCACAATCCTGAGTTTATTCCATGGTCTGACTTGCAAATATCTGCCAATGTAGGGCCGTCAACACCATACTCTTCAAGTGGTCGATCATAAAGTTCCAAATCTGAATGTGAACATCCCATGTCAACACTAAATTCTGGTTTTCTTATGTTAGTTTTATCTATTGAAAAATATTTAATTGCTTCTAAATTTCAATCGAGACGATACTCAGAAGCCGTGGTGTAGACCGCAGCAGAGGAGGTATGGATGAGACAAGATTTTCATCGATATTTTGGCTTATGAAGCCGCTGCTATCAATGCCTGACATGAAATTGATTGTAGTAACTGTATCAATTCACATTTTCTATTCAATATCAACGTGATTTAACTCATTTTGGCACGATTTCCAATGTGCCGGTATCTTAACGTAAATTTCAGTACTTGAAGGATTTAGAATGACTCTATTGCTCAAGCAATCCCAAAATGATTTTTGCCGCCTCTTTAGCCCCACTTTTGCCAATTTCTCTCTTAGTTTTCGTAGTCTCAATATTACTTTTTATCAGGGACTCCAATCTGAAAATATCTTCGTACGTATATCCAACCCTGTTTGCATTTTGTTCCTGTTCAAAATGATTTTTGATTGGAATAAAAATGCCTGGTGTGCCGTAAACAATAGATTCATCGATTGTAGACCTGCCAGCCAGAGACACAACTAAGTCAGAAGCATACACATATTCATGCAAATTAGGCTCGAATCCAATATTCTTGATAGAGTTCGTTGGCTCAGTTTTGTGAATTGAGGGACCAGAAGCAATTATCATTCTTGCGTCAATTTTATTTCGCAAGTTGTGATATGCTTTTATCGCCTTCTCAATCAAGAATTTACCAGTTTGTGTTCCCCCAATGCTAACCAATATTGTTGGCTTGTCCATGCCGAATTTTTTTCGCAATAACTCCCTGTTGGAAGTTCTTAATTCTCTAACAATGGGCCCCACAAAAGATGTGTTATCTTTATTTTCTCCATGTTCTGGGATGATAACGTGACTGCAATTCCTAATCATATTGCATAAAGATTTGTTCATTTTTTCTTCAAAGGTCGAAAAGAAACCATTGAGGAAATGAGTTTGAGTTAGATCCGTTATCAAGATCCTGTTTCGTTTGCTTTTCTCTCCAACCGCGATTGACGCAAAGTCTTCGTCACTCAGTATTAAAGCATCATTATAGGACTCGAGTATATCACGTGCAATTGTCTTACATTTTCGATAATAGAAAACATATTTCAGTAGCCAAGCTGAAATAGAACGCAATTGCATCGAATCATCAACACGAAAATTGGGGTGTTTATATGAGTCAAAGACCTTGTAGCCTTTGTCTGATATGATAGTAACCGCAGGGTGTCCAGTGATAAATACGATCTGCTCTTTCTTGATAGAAGAGATTTGTTCACAAATAGCAACGTCTCTTGTTGCATGTCCTAATCCTATGGGACTTGTAAAGAAGATTATCAATTGGGATATGCTTGGGTCGTATATTAAGTAAAGATTTGCTATAAAACAGTGTTACTAGTTCTAATTTAGAATCGTACTTGAGGAGATGGCCCGTAATTAGAGATCTGGCTGAGATAATTAATTCTTGCTTAACTAGCTTATTTTTAATTTCCATTATCCTATCCAGTCAGAATTCTAACTAACTACTTCCAACCATAATACTTGGCACATATCATAGATTTGTAGTCAAGAATACGTGAAATAATGACAATAGTATTCTGGTGATATCCACTTACCTTTTGGATCATTCCATGGTTTTGAGCCAATGTTATATATGGTTGAACAATTGCTGAATGATAAAGTCGTCTTTGAGAATGGACTCAATCAGGAGTGAATTGGAAAAATTGAGTTTGGCACCACGAATGTAATCACTATGGCGATTCATTTGAGATCGTATTGGCTCTTCAAACATGCTGGTATGGGTTGCAAATCTCTCTCCAAATCACTAGTGATATTTACATTCTGTTATCAAATTGACTCAACCTACATTTCAAACAGGATTGAATAGTCCCAAGAATCAGGTATGCTTTAATCAACAGTTTAACCTGATTCCTGTATATGTTTATTTACGCTTTCTTTTTTTCAATATGATAAGTTGTAAATTTTTTTACTTTACCGTTATCAAAATGGAATACTTCACAAAACAATGCATCCATAAATCCCCCATTTTTGAGTTTACCTTTAACTGTACCTTCTGCAACTACAATATTACTTTCCTCTACAAGTTGTGAAATTGTTATTGTAGGGTTGCCTTCAGCAGCCTCGTTATTAAGTTCTTTTTCAAATTGTTCTTTACCTTTCAGGTTAAAAAAACCAGCCAATTCCCAAATCACATCTTCAGTGAGGCATGACAGAATTTTGCCATTATCTCCTGTATTATAGCCTTCCATGAATGTTTCTACTACTTTTTTGTTGTTCATTTTGCTATATTTTTAAGTTAATGATCGGCTGTAAAACCTGATATTTAATTTTTATCAAGTAAAATGTTTTTACCACCTTTTGAATATTCCGTTCTGCTGTTTCTTTTGTTTTAGCCCTTAGTATGGACAGCACCAGCACTTTCTTCCGTCGTAATGCTTGATAAATTATCGTATAAAGCAGCCGCATCAACAAAAGCCTAAGTTCAATCAACTAGGCTAGCCAGTGAATTAAGGACAGAATGCAGTATGTTTATCGTTTTTTCGACATTGCGGCGGTATTTTTGTTGTGCTTAAGATTGATGAAACAACAGATTTATAGTACCAAAAACCTGCCGATATAAAGAGCGTTAGAAAAGGATTGACTAGACTTTTTGATCCTCATATTCATATGTATTCTAGGACTACTGATGACTATGACTTGATGTCAAAAGCAGGCATAGAGGTGATCATTCAACCGTCATTTTGGCTTGGCGGCCCAAGGCGGCATGTAGGAACATTTGAAGATTATTGGGAGCACTTGATTACCTTTGAAACTAAGCGAGCTAAGGAATATGGTATTGAACACTTTGTCTGTATATCTGTTAATCCTAAGGAAGCAATAGAAAGGCCGCTGGCAACTGACGCCCTCGATGCTATGATTAAGAATGGGTATTTAAATAGGGAACGGGTAGTAGCGATAGGAGAAATTGGATACAATCTAATAAATGATTTAGAAGAGGAAATATTTGTCAAGCAAATGAACATTGCAGCTGAAATGAATATGCTTATGACAATCCATCTCCCTCATATCAATAAAGTCGAAGGAATGAAAAGGCTGGAACAGATACTAGAAAATGGTAAAACTACTGAGAGCTACAATGGATACAGGAGAGAAAAGATATTGATTGACCATAATGTTGAAGAGACCGTAGAAAAAACCCTAGAACTAGGGTTGTGGGCGGGACTTTCCATATACCCCCATACAAAACTTTCACCAGAAAGAGCAATGAAGATTATAGAGAAACACGGTACGGACCGCATAATGGTGCACAGTGCTGCAGATTGGGGAGTTTCAGATCCACTAAGTGTACCATTAGTGGCCAGAGAAATGCGAAAATCGGGTAATTTTACCATCAATGAGATTGAGAAGGTCACATTCTATAACGCATATGATTTCTTCAAGCAATCGCCCAAGTTTACTTGGAAACCTTGACAGTAACAATTGCATGAGTATTGTACGCGAAGCCACAATAACGTTAGGATTAACAGTAACCTGACATTGAATTGCATTTTTTGTCAAAAAAATGTGACGAGGGTAGTCCTTTTATTCACCTTCAGGTGGTGACCCAACAGAGTATCATGCCTGTGAGGGATGTTTGATTCAATGGCTTGACGAATTGTGTGATACCAGCTCTAAATAAGAATTTTGCCGCCTCAATTTTTGTAATCTTGTTACTATGATTGCTTAAAATCATTATAGCTTTCTGTCCAAGGGTCAGGGATTTCGATTGATTAGTTCGTCAACGATTTTCTTGCCTTTGGGAAAAATCTCTCTTTTGATCACGTCATATTCAAGTGAAATTCTACCCGGTCCGGTTACGAACAGACTAATAGAAATTGCCATAATCAGCAAATCTAATTCATAACCTCCTACAAATCCCTTTGAAATTTTGACATGTAAGGTGATGCCTATCATTTCCAAAACTACTAGTCCTGCAGTTATCCTTGTCAGTATACCTACTATTATTGCGAATCCTCCTATTACTTCTAAAATTGCGATGGCTAATGCAAGTTCTCCAGGCAAGCCTATATTACCGAAAAAATCCTGGGTCCCGGGCATATCATAAAATTTGGGTAATCCGTGAGCAATAAGTACAGCCCCTACCAATATTCTAATTGGCAGAGGACCAAACTTCATTAATTGAAGGCTATTCACTGCCGTTAATCCGTCCCATCTGATATAAGAATTGTAGAATAACTAACCTATCTCCCTAGAAAAAAGTTGTTAGTGTCAGCCAACGCTAGTCTACCCGTTTATTGTCAATGAATCCATCAAATGTAAGTATAGCATTCTATGACGGCAAATATAGTAATTTGTCTTTACATAATTCTCAACCTGTGCACAGATCTTAAATCAATTCTTAGATCTGACTCCTTTTTTGTTGGCCAAATATCTTGAAGTAATTTTCTTCTCATTTGATTTACGAGATTGAAAAATGGTGTTAGCTAATGGTACCAAAGCAAACAATATTCTCTACTGGCATTCAAACTGGCGCATTATCTTAAAAATGATGCACATGAGACGTAGAACCCAGTACGTGTATGAAGCCTTGTCTCTGTTTTGGTAAATATGGATGTCATATTGTTAGTCAAATGCTCTCTAATAGTAATACCAAACAGTTTTAATTCCCCTTTATATTCTATCTATGAATCTCTTGTGAAACAGCAATCGAAAGTCTGGCTTATACTTATTGCTCTATGGATCATAAACGGTTCGAGCTTCCTTGCTATCAAGATTTCGATTGACACAATACCTCCACTCTTAAGTGCAGCTATTAGATTTACCATTGCAGGATCTATACTTTTGACAGCTTATCTAATTCGCAAAGAATATGGGCATGAGAGTGAACACATTGGCAAACAACAATGGAAGGATACCATAGTGCTTGCGATTGCTTTATTCCTTGGCGGCCAAGGTCTTTTGACCTGGGGTTCCCAATTTCTTTCTTCTGGTATGACTGGTCTCCTAAACTCGACTATCCCTCTGTGGGTAGCGATAATTGCGTTTGCATTATACCGAAGAAAAATGTCGAAACTTACTGTGATTGGGCTTGCAGCTGGTTTTGGAGGCTTAATGCTTCTTATAGCACCATCTCTTGGAAGTGGAACACTTGATCCCACTGGCCTCTCGGCACTTCTACTAAGTTCAATAGCTTGGGCCTTTGGCTCAATATATTCAACCAAAGCAAAGTTACCAGTAAGCATTCTTGCTTCTTCTGGGATGCTGATGATAAGTGGAGGAGTGATTCTTATGGCGGCTAGTTTTATCTTGGGGGAATTTCGAGGACTCGATATTTCCCAAATCTCAAGCAATTCCCTATTTGCAATGGTCTATTTGATAGTAGTAATTACAGTGATAGGTTTTACAGATTTCTACTGGCTTCTCAGAGTTACTACGGCGTCATTGGCAAATACATTTGCTTATGTAAGTCCTGTCATAGCTGTAATATTAGGATGGGCAATATTGCATGAAACTATAACCTTAATCATGATAATTGCGATGGCTGTAATTTTACTAGGAGTAGCATTGATGGTTACTAAACCTAAAGATCGCAAGAAGCCCATATCCACCAAGGTAGAATAAAAATTGTGAACGATTCCACACCACAGACCTTCTTTATTTGCTAGTTGAGTTACACATGATTTATGACGAAATACATGTGAGATACTGATTTTCATTAATCATCTGATCGCAATTCCTGCTTACACACTATATCTCAAGATGCAACCGTCAAAATCGTTCCTTGCGGCTCTAGCATTATTGTTAACGCGATTTGCATGTATTATTTTAGAGTTCAAATCGCTAATATTTTTTCGCCTTAATAACTGCATAATCTACAATTCCCTGTCTAGAAGCATTCCACATCTTTAGTAAGGACCTAGAGAGGATTTTCTCGACATAAGATGGGTATAGTGTTAAGATCTTATCCCGAAGCACTCTTCTATTCTGAAAATAATATTTAGCTAGTGGCTCATATACTTGTGGGCCTATCATAGTACTATCTATGATCCTGAACTTTTCCCGTTCAATTGTAGTTTTGACATAGTCAAGGGTATAGTGTTCCGATGACCAGGTAAAATTAAGAATTCCTAGTTTAATCAGTCTTTTGAAGACGTTCCTTGAACCAATTGTTACTGGCATGGCGACTACGAGTAAACCACAATGTCTGAGTATCCTGGCAGATTCTGAGATAAATAATCTAAGTGGCTTAAAATGCTGTGCAGATTCTAACGAAATTACTCGATCAACTGATTCATTCGCAAGAGGCAATGCTAACGAAGTGCTATTAATAAAGCTAATTTTATGGTAGTTGGGAATGACTATGTCTATATCTGTATTTTCTGGTCTGTGGTAAAAATTCTGGATACTAGCTGTTAAATGATTACCGTTTATGTTCACACAGACTATTTGTGGGCGAGTGTATTCATTTCCCCATTGACTAGCAGGTGCACCATAACCACTTCCAACATCCACAATAATTTGAGCAGTATCTAGCTCAGCAGTTTTGCCCACTGACATGCAAAGATGTGATTGTGCCTCCTTCGGACTAAGAATATCGCCTTTCCAATAACCGAAGTTGAGCATTCTTGCTCCCGTTGTTAGTTCCATCAAAGCTGATAGCGAATCATAAAGATGAATAACATCCTTTTCGTTCCGTCTAATTGTCCATAGAATAGCTTGGATAGGATCGATATGCATCAAGATTGTGCTTCATTCAACATAGGAAATTAATGAACTAATAAAGTGAATTATTGTGCGAAAAAATTCTTGCATTATTTGAATATAATAACTAATGTGTGCTCAAGTACCAACTTCATTATTGTATTTTGGGCTGATTGTATACTGCATTTGCGGCAAATACCATCTTAAAAAAGACTACCTAATGTCTGACAGTGATAATATTTTCTTGTCATTACCTTTTCGTTCACAATTCTACTTTTAATGAAATAACCTTGATCATGCGATCCCTAGTTCCAATATACAATTTTCGATCTAGCCATCAAGCGTCAATTTTCGTTAATGTATGACCTATGATCACTTACTTCCATACATTTTAGCATGTACCAGTATTATTGTAAAAGTCACACTGCTTGCTCGAGATTTACTTAATAGGGAGGAATGAACGTAACATCCACGCCATCTTCTCATGCTGTTCCATTTTATCTGTAAGGAAATTAGCTGTTCCTTCGTCTTTTAAGTTCTGGCACTCTTCAATATGCTTTCTCAAAGTCTTAATAATTGATTCGTGTGCTATTAGCAGATTTCTCAACATAGCATCGCCATTTGGAGTTATTCCTGGTTCCTCTTCGATTTGAGATGAACTTATAAATTCCTTGAGGGTCGCTTTAGTCATACCACCCATGGCTCTAACTCTTTCCGCGACTTCATCAACTGCTTCAGACAAAAGCTCATACTGTTCATCAAAGAATTTGTGAAGATCATTGAATCTAGGATCTATTATGTTCCAATGATACTTCTTAGTTTTCGTTAAAAGTACATATTCATCAGCCAAATCATCGTTCAACAAATTGACTATTTTCTTTAGATTATCTCTTGAAATACCCGTGTCTATTTTTTCATCAATAAAGTCCTTCGTTGATACCGATGTCTTCATTTTACTCATCATATAATTTATGACTTCATTGTATTAATGAGTTCTATTTTTTCTTGATAGTGGTGATTACGATTTGAAAAACTTTATTGAATGTCCCAAGACAAAACAAATTTAGCCAGAGATATTGTAAGGAAAAGAAGTGTAAAGTAACATTCTTATGCTTTATCTTGCGTTTATTGAATATATGAAAAGAAGAGTGGAGATAATGTCACAATCAAACACAGCAAAGAACGGGCAAGAGCGTATCACTACTAACAGAGACAATATCAAGCACTTGGAATATTTTATGAATGGTCAATGGCGCCATAGCCACCGGTGCAAAGAATTCACGAATAAAGAATGCACTGTCAAGATTCAGATCAGTTCTCTATGAGACTTCTCGGATGTATTAATTCCACTTAAGTTAAGGTCTACTTTTCATTTTAACGTATGAAATTGGATTCAATTGTAATAATCTCATATCCCCCAGCTTACTCTTAATACTAGTAGTTGCCCTAGAATACCTGTTGTGAGGATTGAGTAATTCTTTTATTTATTGATGACCATTTCATTACGTGTTGGGACTAATGAACAAGGACGGAAGTAAAAACCACATAATCTTGAATTGTTTTTATAATAATGTGGAATCAGCAACATGATTCGCAAAGGACCATCCGAGGTAGAGATCTTACGCACTCTCTCTGATAGGGCGTCACTTAAGATAATTTCTTCCGTGGCCAACGGTGTAATGAGTGCATCCGAATTCTCCAACAGGAAAGCTCTTTCAAGTAAACAGTACTATTCAAGAACTGCACAAATGATAAAGAAAGGTTTGATAAGGCGTGACAAAGGACGTCTCTTTCTTACGAGCCTTGGAAAAATATCGTACCACTCTCTGCTGAAAATAGATTATGCCATTAAAAATTATTGGAAACTTAAGGCAATTGAGTCTATGCAAGATTCAAGTGAATTGCGTAGGGATGAACGCACCAGGATAATAAAGACGATCATCGGTAACGATAAAACCATACTGAAAATTTTTGAAAATCAATCTTCATCTAACAGAATATGAGAAAATGCGTCTAGGTAACGATACATGATGCCAGTTAGATTAGTTCATCAAACTTCAAATAACAATTAACAATTACTGCATGGCAACAAGCAGCCTAGATTTTCGGGTATAATTTAGGGTGGGGTGAACATCACGCTTTTTGTTGAAGTTTACAAAATTTCTCTAATGTCGCATTCTGGTCTTCACATAGTGAGACATTTTTGTTACGTTAAATGTTTAGGTCATTCCTAATCAATATTCTTATAAATGATGCTCTGAATAATATTGCAGTGCTTCATATGTGTACTAAGCAGCGAGCTATCTTTTTGGCCCAGTTGATATCTACGGTGAATATTATGATTTGCTCGGTCTTAACGGAGGTCGAAATTATTACATCTATTCCATATGCTCTGAAAGTTTACGAGGAAAGAAATCAAAAATCACTTGCATTGCCATCTGGCCAGCGGTGTCGCAATTGTGCATCAGACGGATTTTTCCTTAAAGAGACCAACCGGATGGACAATATTTCCTCCAAGCCCGTTCTGTGTGAAAAATATGAATGTGATAAGTGCGGAAGAGAGGTAGAATATTGCAAATATTCAAGTTAGCACAATTCCTAACCAACGCCGTTTCAGTAGGAATGTAATTACTTGCATAGTAACCTTGAATGCAGCTTTGTAAAATTAATAAGATTGTCAAATTTATGACAATTTACATCCCTTTAATATAGTAACGTATAACTTCAAACATCAATATCGATACTGGCAATAAAAGAATACAAATATCTACATATCAGAATAGACGGGATTCAATTAATATAGCTACATACCATATTTGACATGTATTTCTTTCTTGACAATACTTTACTATTCACAGTATCGTATTGCGGTGGATCGATAATTCCCAATATCTAATCCAATTAACGGAACATAATTGCTACCTACCTTAGATTGTATTCATATATAGTATGTTGTACAATATAGTGCATGTCAGATGAATTTGAAGTAAAGACTGAAACAAAATACAAGGTGGATACAAAAACTGATACTGAGAAGGATTTAGAGAATACGGCAGATAAGATTAAGGCCGGTGTGAAGGCTGTCGCTAAGAAGATAGAAGATACCGACAGAGATCTTGGAACAGAATATCAAAAAGAAAAGCTAAAAGAAAAACTAGATTAGTTATCATTTCTTTCTTTTTTGCTAAGCCAGTTAGCCTGTGGTGGTCCTCTTTGAGGACACTGTTTTGATTTTAAGGATCATCTAATACATCTTATGCGTTTTTTTACATGTGAGGCATAGCTAAATAGAACTCGACTTCGAAATATATTAACTTGTCACTTTTCATCTATCTAAAATCTCTCCATGCAGACATGGCATGTTACCATTGTTAGAAATCCCAGAAATCAAATATTACCGAAATGAATTCAACAAGAGGAACAATTATTTAGTTTGTTGGGTTTGTTGCTAGTATTTTTTCGGCGCTTGATCTTGCCGTAAGATAGCATTTCATACAAAGCATTTTTTCGAACCAATGACGAAGTTCAAATGTTTTATTTCCGCAAATGTCGCATCGCATTTGGGTCAACACTTTGTATCGTCTCATGTTATACAGTCTAGTATAAAATTATTCACTAATAAAAATATAAAATGACTAGGAATTTATGACGTGTCTAGATTATGTAGCTGAGCTATATCACTTTTATACACCAGCAATAAGAGGAGCGATTTCCCACTTAACTGAAATTCACAGGGAAGCTGAGGCCGTCAAGATTTTTTTTAACTTCCAAACTCACCGCAGATAAGAATTTCTACAATACTACTTCAGGTCATGCTGCAAATCCACCCATTTCGGTCTCGTATGTCAATAGTAACAGATAAGAGATATCCAGTCAATAATCTATTGATGGAGATAAGAAATTCTGAAATCAGTCGAGGCCTTATTATCATTGTATCAGTCGTTTCATGCGCAGGTCTTTCAATTATTTCGATGGAAATTTCGGCGGGTGTGGCGCAACCCGATTTGGGGAAATTTCGTTCAGATTTGAGCAGTATAATTGCGAAGTCAACAAATCTCACTACATCTTACAACGGTGAAGTTGGCAAGTGGTTATCAAAACAGCATGATAATTCCACAATGATCTCTATAACAGATTCATTTCTTCCCAAATTTAAAGCCCTTGTCAAGAGTGCGGAAAATGTAAGTTATCCTACAGATTCCAAATATGTGTATGATGCATTAGTAAATTCATTAAAATCTGAAACAGAAAGTTACAAGCATTTTAGAAATTATCTTATTTCTGGAAATAGTACTGAAAATGAAACTTCCACTGATTTGTTGTCAGATGCTTACCGTTATGAACAAATTTATTCCAAATTTCTATCTCAGCCTTAATGCATAGATCTATCGGTTACCTTCCTTAGAGTGATATCCACTATTGAGATATGTTGCATCAATAATCTAGTACCTTTCATGTACCACTTCGCTTTAAATTAACCGAATTTGAAATCTAGAGCTAATAATAGATAAAGACAGGATCTCATTCTTATTAAATAAGATTTTAAGTTGTTAGTGGCTTAGATTGGAGCTTAGACATGAATGAACAGAATACTGCATTAGTAACAGGTGGCGGACGTGGCATCGGGAAGGAAACTGCCATCTTACTGGCGAAGATGAATTTGAATGTAATTATTTGTTCGAGAACTCAAGCAGATATTGATTCTGTCATAGAGGAGACTAAAAAAATGGGGAGTAACAAGGTCATGGGGAAAAAGTGTGATGTAAGCAGATCTGATGACGTGAATGCGCTTGTAAAGGGGATATTGGATGAGTACGGAAAGATAGATATTTTGATAAACAATGCCGGAATTACCTATGTTAAGAAACTAGTTGATACAACAGAAGAGGAGTGGGACCGGACCCTTAATATTAATCTCAAAGGAGTATTCCTGTTTTGCAAAGCAATTATTCCGCACATGATAATGAACAACTTTGGTGTTGTTATAAACGTAAGTTCAGGTGCTGGCAAGGTGGGCTTTGAAAATCTTTCTGCATATTGCGCCAGCAAATTCGGCATGATGGGCTTGACAGAAAGTTTAGCGTGGGAAGTTGCCAATTCTAATATCAGAGCAATGACTATATGCCCTGGGGAGGTAGCTACGAACATGCAGGAAAATGCCGACCCGCACTATTTTGAATTAAATAAGGACATGATGCTTCATCCACAAGCAGTTGCCCGAAAAATTGTAGAAATGGTGATTGATAATAAGAAATACAGAAATGGAGACTCTGTCGATCTTCCAAACTGAGCGCCACCCTTACTAATTAATCGAATCTATCAGTCTGGTCAGACGGATACGTAAGCAAAATAAAGACAAAAAGTGCATGGATTCATTAATAATCAATACTCTATCCCTTTCAGATTTTATATCTGCAATAAGGAATCATTTCCAACCTTTCTACTACAACCATGAACTTCAGGAAGAATCTTTATCGATACTCGTCACCACAGTCTCCTATTGTATCAAACAGGTTGTTTGCCTTTACACATACTTCATCTATTGAATCACGATCTGACTTGTTTAAATCAAGATTGAATACGCGGGCATTATCACTTCTATGATCAACTATTCCAAGTCTAACCCCTACAATTACCCCAGCTACTGCAGCTTTACCTAGAATGTAACTAGTAGCGACGTTTGCAATACTTACACTATGCCTTTGTGCAATTTGCTTCAGAATCAATAAAAGGTCCTGAAATAAATTCCATCCACCCCATGCGTCTATCATCTGTTTGTATTTTCGTAGGCTTAAAGTATCTAGTTCCACAGTAGATGGCTCTGTTCTCCCTAGATAACGTTCCGATATCAATCCTCCACATAATGTTCCATAAGCCAGAAGAGCGATCCGATTTTCTAGGGAGAATGGCATCATTTTTACTTCTGGCCTTCTATCTATTATCGAATATTGAATTTGGTTCGATACAATTTGTACGCCTGCGTCGTTAATTATCTGCATTCGGTCAGTATCAAAGTTTGTAAGACCTACATGCTTGATTAGTCCTTCATCTTTAAGGTCGGAGAGGTATTTGAGAGCATCCATATAATACGGATTGTTATAATCCCACCAATGAAATTGAACTAAGTCTAAAGAGCTAACTCTCATTCTGCGAAGTGATCTTTCTATATTTTCAGTAACGATAGAGGGGGTAATTGTTCTAGGCTGTGGCACCCATTTTGTCAATGCCTGAATGGTGTCGAGTTCTTCTTCTCCTTTTAGAGATGATATTCTACTTCTGAAATCTCCAATAAAATCTTCTGCTGGGCCGTAGATATCAGCTAGGTCCCACGTCCTAAAGCCCTCTTCGTGATATCT
Organism: Nitrososphaeraceae archaeon; assembly: GCA_044870745.1. Lineage (GTDB taxonomy): Archaea > Thermoproteota > Nitrososphaeria > Nitrososphaerales > Nitrososphaeraceae > TA-21. The sequence goes on from JBIOZE010000162.1 coordinate 27,046, forward strand.
TAACATATCTGAAATTGCTTTTTCGCGATCAATATAGCCGTGTCCGCCTGCAATCTGCCACATGCCGTTTAGTATTCTACAGATCTTCAGATCAGGCGCCATTTGGTAATATTCCTTGTTCAATTTATTCATTGCATGTCTTCTCTACATTTTTGTCTAACGAATTTCAAGTATAGCACTATTACCATGGATTTAGATTAACGAATAATCCCAACGGACAAGAAAATATCACTTGGAAGATCGTCTATCAAGTAAAATTCTCTCAAGCCTATTGTTAATAACTTCATATCTCTACGTTCAATTACATTCCGACTTTAAAGTTATTCGAGTTAACTTGACAGTTATGTTCACATTTTCAAAAAGAAGTAAATTAGAATATTTATTTTGCTCTACTGCGCCGCCTTTAGCTTTATCGTGAATTTGGTATTGAAGCAATTGAAATTGGATTACGATTTAGATAGTGATGAATGCAGTTTTGGATCCTATACTTATTCCAAGTACAAATTCGGAAGAGATGCAGAATTTACGATATCTCTCTACATGATGTCAAAGGGATGGCACGTTACCATGTCAAGGGGAAGCAGAGGACCCGCCGACCTTTATGCGAAGAAGGAATCTAAGTTGTGGTGTGTGCAGGTCAAAGCCAGCACTAGAGTACCCTGCATAAAAGGCCTGGCGATAAGAAGGCTAATGACTCATGCATTGCAAGAAAATGGTCATCCGGTTCTTGCAATATTACAACCATATATTAAAAGATATCATCATGAAAAATCACCTTTTTGCACATTGTCAATGAAAGAAGTGAAACCTGATCAAACTGATTTATTTCGCCCAATCAAAAGTTTTTACTTTTCGTTTTATCATCTTCCTTCTTGGCATCAGCTATTACCATGAATTAATCAAGACATTCTAAATATCAATATGGGCATGATAGACCATTAAGTAGGAATCAACAGTTCATAAATAAGTAACGTGCAATTTTGTTGGGTTCAAAAAAAGATAATTGAGATAGTCATTGAACAAGTCATTGAACTCTTAACTCGTAATGATCAAATACGTCATCATTACTTGCATCAACCGAAATTTCAAATGGTGACTGGAGTGTCCTAAATAATTCATCTTTTGACTGCAATGATTCAATTATATTTGATAAAGTTGAATTATTAAATCCAATTAGCCCGTCATTTTCATCGAAAGCTTGAATGAACACGTCAACGCCGTCGATTGTCTTATTTGAAGGGTTGCTCAAGAGACCCATAAGAGTATATTTTGTAGCGTCTTTATCAGTATACGTTTGATTAACAAATGAAGCATTAGATATTACGTAATCACCAGTGTTGATAACATTCGTACCAGTAGCTGCATATGCTGAGGGTATTGCTAGCCCTAATAGAACGAAAAATGACGGCAGAATTGAATGCGATTTCATGATAACTGTGTCCGATTTGTTCCGTAAAATATATGTTCTGCCCAACCTAGTCAAATTCTGTCTCTGGGCACTTGAATTTTTTAGAGATGGACGGAGATACCAAGCTATTTACCAATAAGTCACTCGTATGCGGCAGATATTTTTTCTTATGGATATACGGAGAACGATTGCGAATATTATGATTGGAGTCTTGACTTTGCTAAATTGGTTGGGAAGATCGAAGTAGTAATATAGTATGGCTAAATCTGTAGCTGCTTAGATCTATCGATTTCATTTCATCTGGCTGAGGATTTCACGTACAGTTAGCAATATATCAGAAACATTGATTGCAAGGATAATGTTTAATGTTTTATATCAGCATTTGCCACGATACTATCTTCTAACCTGATGTATTGATTCTCGCCAACTTTTACATATCTCTGTTTGCAGTTATCGCATTGGAATATGCGTTTACCGCTCAAACTTCTGAATCTTTCAGGATCGACCCCTTCAATTACTACTTCCGCTACAGGTTCCAAAAAGCCTTTTTCACACTTTGAGCAAATATCCAATTGTTCACTCATTAGAAGACGTGCAGCTTTCAATATTATGGAATATAAGGTTTTTACTTTCGGATACACGCCATAATAATAATTTCATATTTCCGGATACCTTGTCAGTTGAAAGGTTCGTGAAATCGCTCAGCGAAATTGGCTGATCGACATAGCCAAGGGATTGGACTTGAGGATTTAATCCAGAACCACCTCTGATTTGAAGGCTAATAATGCTCACAACTGAATTGGGATGCGAGGTGGCAATAAAATCAATAAATTAATTCCCTCTCAAATATTTTTGCAATTAATAATGCTTTTAAGTGAATTCCTTGGTATATATTCGGATACTACGATTGCGTTGGAAGTATGCTAAGCTAAGAACGCAAGGTGGGTGAGAATGTTCTATCCCATCCCAATCACCCACCAACGTATCCACTTCTATCTTATGCTGATTAACGTGAAGATACTGTTATCTAAACTTAGCTATAAACTTTTTTCTCTTCATGTAGCTAAAAACTACTCACAATATCTGTCTTACATAACTATGAAAAATGATTCCTCAGTTTAAGTACAAATTCCTTGCGGAGAAATTCCGAACTGAGTCAAACCATCTAGATTCATTAGATTATATTTAGCCTTCTAGCACAAGCTTGATGATAGTAGTTTCTTCGGCGAGTTCCGCAGCTTACAATGATATCATCAACAGTAAAGTCTTTAGAACAATAATGACACTTTCCATTCTGTTTTCTTTTGATTATAGTCAGTATACGACGTTTTATTACGGGTTCATCATTTGCAAATGTTACTGGCTGAGCCAATCTAACTTCCCTATCTAAGTCTACAATTCGCTTCTTTTAATATTATACTATGACATAGGTCGCGTTTCCATCAACAGTCTTCCTTCAATTGAACATTGTATGTGACTTGACAGAAACCCGCCGGTGTTGGAAGGATGGGCCAGGACTTAGGATACGGTATACCTTGCCAACACTCAGCAGAGGATATGCCTTTGAAGGAACTGTTGGCCTTTAGATCTTGAGATGGTGTGACAGGAGACATCACTACTCGCCTGCTGCCGTTGGCCATCTTTTGCTATTATGCTTCCATGTAATTCGATGTAGGTGAGTGGTAGAACGACGAAAATATGCTGGTCTGACCATCGGGATCAAAATCCCCCATGTTAAGATATCTTACGTCTTTCCACCTGATGCTAGGAAAATTTTTCTTATTTATGTTTTGAAAGAACATGCAATTACCTAAAATTCAAAAAACTCTTGTACTCGCACCAAGAATTAAACAAGAATGCAACTCGGCTCAAAAAGATCCTTTGCTACTCTGATAGATGTTTATAAACTCACTTCGAAATTTACACTGAATCCAAATAACGGATTGATTATGTCAAACAGTAGACGAAAATTAGACTTTTACAATATTCATGCATTGGGCAGACGTTTGATACGAAGAAAATAATTATTGGCTGTACGCGAACTTTGAATAAAAGCTATTCTTTCCCGAACTATCCCATTCAAATCCATGGTCCTTGTAGACATGCTTGCTTGAACGTCCAATAACGGGGTCGTATCCTGGGGCCACAGTGAATGTAGGATTAGTTATTAGACTGTCTCTGATAGGATCACCCCCTTTGATGGCTTCAATTTCTAAAGTCAAGTATTCAGGTATATGTAACCACCTTCGCTTACCTTCGGTGCCAAATGTTATCGGCGCAGATTTTATTCCAAGCACTTCCCCTATTAAGCTGGCAGCTGCGGCAAAAAATCCTCCCACTTGACCCGAAAATATCTTTGACAAAGCTTCCTTTTGTTCTGGACTAGCGTTTTGATCAATGTAAAAGGCAGCTTTCATTTTGGGTCCAGTAAACATGTTCCCGGGAGCTACAAAAACGGCGACAGCATTAAGGTCATCGACTCGTGTCTGATCGTAGTGACCTTTTTCTATGTGCCATGCGATACTGACATTGCAATTACCTTTGTCAGGGTCTAACAAAAATATGCACGGGCAAATTGCATCACAATTGCAACCTTCAAAGTAATCTCCTTCTAGTTTCCAATCGCGGGAGTTAGTAGAAGCCAATCAATTCATCATTGATTACAATCAGATTTCGGATATAAGGCTTATTGTTAGTTACGATCTTGGCATTTAATAGTAAAAAATTGCTTACTTTTGGGCCGAAATCTGAAGAGAAATTTTGTTTGTTGATTTGAAATAATGGTCAATTAATCGCATCTAAAATTGCTGTGCTTCTTCCATTGTCATTCTATGCCAAAGGTTGTGACCTTCATATCTTTGTATGAGTGTTTTTGGAAAACAAAATATAACTTTAACAGATATTCCTTTCTGATTGACTACCTGATCTTCGACTAATCGGACTTCCCGAATTCACAGTCGCCGATCCTTCGTGCTTTCATCTTGATCACTTCGGCCCAATTTGTATTTAATTCGGTCAGAATCGATTTGCACTTGTCTCTACGTTAAGCTTCTTTTAGATCATCCACTTTCGCAGTTATCTTGAAGTCGTTATTAACAGATTGTATGAATAGGATTTTATTCATAAAGTTTGACTGATTTCGATCAGTTGTTTAAAAATGATGCTATTAAAGAGGATAGAGAGTCCAAATCCAAATTAACCTCGGGTCAGGGATTGAAAAGCTCCACATTTCTTCCCAAGGTATCAATCGTACTACTTACACCGGTTCGAGTAATATTTTTCTTAATTAGATCATAAAAGTAACGAGTTTCTTGAATCAGTTGAGATTCCCTGGTAGGAGGAAAAGCATTATTACCAACTCGCATTATTTCTTGCCAAGCATAAGGGTAGCTGAAAATGCTTTGCAGTTCTGGATTATCTGTCAAAGCCTTAACTACGGAGGCGGCTGCGGATGAAATTAGTGTAGACTCCCGATTCACTATTGTCTTTATTTCTGAGCGTGCAATAGACCTGACCATATTGAACCCACCCGAGCTCATCATAATATCTAATACTCTCCTACACCTTTCAACTTCCTCGTGTAATTGGTGATTGTCATTTAAAAGATTTGTATTAGCTAGTTGAGCTACACGGCCTGCATGTTGCACAATGTTGAGCTCATTCTCAATGATCCGTTTCTGCTGTATAAAATGATCTAACTGAACCTGGGTAATTGCAATGTTTTTCGCTATGGTTTGTTCTCTTCCTTCTAAATATGCTAGCGAGTCAAGCTTTTTCAAATCCTCAAAGACTTTACCAACTGTAGTGCCCTTGGCGTCAAGTTCATATTTCAAATTTATCACAGATTTTATCGAATCTTTGTTATCTTTGTAGGCCTCTGCAAACTCGTTCATGCCCATCAACCCCCAATATTCAAGCTGATATTTTTCTGCATCAGTCGGAGATATATCAAGTTCCGTGGCAACTTGAAAAGGCGTTCGACTTTGATTATACATCTCCAGTGCCTTAGATCTATCGCTTTTTTCTTTAGGTAACTTGGATTTTTCAAGTTGATCTCGCACTTGTTTTATCCTATTCGGTGAAACCTGAGCTTGCTTCGCGATTTTATCATATGTCAATCCCTCCTCTAACAACTTTCTTATTAGCTCTTCCTTCTCTTTGTTATTCAAGGACAGTACCTATTAAGCTGCCTGCATAATTAGGGTTTCGAATAATATTTGGTAACGAAAGATGTTTCGGCAAGGTACCTTATATGTCTTAAATGAAAAACTCACGCTATCAGTTACTATTCATATATTTTTTGTTACTATCAGCTTCTGCGTCTTACAATTTCTTAATTCCTGTTGCCATCAGTTACTATCATCCATATTTGATAATAAGTAAGATTTGACTTATGGCAGATCTACAAGAAATATTTCAAAGTTAAGATCTACCAAGCCCATTCCAAATTTCGCAAAGCTCAACAGTGTACGCATTAGTTAATTTCTATGACAATTTGGTTAATGTGTAGATATAGTTATTTTGGTCATTTCTCGCAACCATAACTAGGAGTGAAGCAGATATTCACATTGACACAAGAATCTGAATGCGAATCCAAAAATTCTTAGGTGCTAGAAGACTTATTCATGGACATATATTTTGAAATGTATTCAATTTTATGCCTTAAATTGCTCTGAAGGATCTGCTAATAGTAATTAGGCGAGCCTTGAGGCAAAAATCCATATCATTATTTCAAAATACTTATTTTGCTGTAGGATAATGAACTCCATGGAATATTTCAGTAAAATGAAAAACAAGTCAAATTTTGTTTCCGTAGTTGCTGCTGCTACAATCGCTATCTTTTCTATCGCAATATTAACTACCATTGGAACATAACTTCACCACAACCGGTGGTGGTGGCATCATGAACATTGCAAATGCCCAGACAGATCCAATGAACAGTACATTGTTCGTATCCGGTTCAGCTTCAAATCAGACCAAACCAGATAAGGTTACAGTTTCATTGGGAGTTGAAACAACAAATTCAACTGCACAAGAAGCTTTGGCTTCTAATTCTGATCTAATGAACAAGGTCTTGAATGCGTTGAAGGCTGCAGGTGTTCAAGAAAATGAAACAAGTACTTCCACATTCAGCATAACTCCAAACTACAATTTCTCTGCTGACACTAACGAGGGAAGGTTGATTGGATTTACAGTAAGCAATTCTATACAAATTCAAAGTGGCAACATTGAAAATGTGTCCAAGTGGATTGATACGGCAGTGACCTCAGGTGCCAACAATGTAAACAGCATTTACTTTAGTCTGTCAGAAAGCAAAATGAACGAAATAAAGAACTCTCTGTTGAAAGACGCTATTGATAACGCAAAATCCAAGGCGGATATTGCTGCCAGTGCTGCTGGGTTAAAGGTTATTGGGGTAAAATCAATAAGTGTTGATGATTCTATCAACCCTCCTCCATTACCAGTACCGTTTCTTAAGTCGTTTGCGACTGCTGAAGCAGCACCTGCCCCACCGACTCCAATACTTACTGGAGAGCAGGAAGTTTCTGCTAACGTGAGCATTTTCTATCTAATAGGATAGATATCCATTTACTTTTTTCTCAGCTATTCGAAAAATGATACGGGACGAAATGAATTTGCGCAACTAATTCTCCCAATATGGGTTCATTACACATCCGTTAGTAATCTACATTTCATCAGAGTGTTTAATACTCCTGCAACATGCCTTTTTCTTGTACACATCAGAGGATTTCATAAGATAAAGTAACATTTACTTACTATTCTAATGCTATTTGGATACCGACCACCTTCGCATCCATTGCATTAAGGTGATTACGGATTCTATCAGTTCCTGACCCTTAGGAGTTAACTTGTATTCCACCCTAGGCGGTATTTCGTTAAATGCTTTCCTTTCCAATATTTTACTATTTTCTAACTCTTTCAATCTCCTTGCCAGAGTCTTGCTGCTTATGCCTTACGGGTTCTGTTGAACAGCATAGTGGCACTAGCATTTCCAAAGTACCCCTTTTGGTAATCAATTTTCTCAGTTTTGCGGTCTCTGCCATCAGGCAAACAGGATCATATCCTTCGAAACCACATTCATTTTGATAAACTCGTAGTTGGGGAATACTTCTTTTCTTTGTTTCCAATCCTACTTTGTACACTCATGTGTTGTTCGCTTAAATCGTTTCCTACTTAAACAGATATAATCGAAAATATGAGATCTATTTATTACGTGAAGGTGTCACCAGTCATACAGGAAAATGCATCATAAGAATTGGGCAGTTATATTACTTAATATTCACAAGAGTTTATTTTCTATTTGTAGATGCCTTCTACAAGATCGAGGCAATTCTCATGCCCTGAACCCTAGTGTCATTTCATGACAAGATCTACTATGCTCAATTGCTTCTTTATGTTCGTCACTCTTATCAATATCAAAAACAAGGTTACAAGTGTAACACCGAACAAGTCTAACCATATATATTATACACGAGATTGTACATTAAAGTGTTGCAATTCAACTCGGAGTGTAGAAATGCGTACTCAATTCTCAATTCGTATGAGTGCTACTGTAACAAGTTATTCTAACAAGTAATCCTATCTTGGAGTTGAAGAGGTTTAACATTCTGGATGAGAAATATTATTGATACAAGTCATAGCTGGAACTGCGATAATAATAGACGATGATATCACACCCTGCACAGTCTGGATAAGCAGTCGATCTAAAATAGTTCAATCTTGCATTATTGCATTTGTTAGAGTATGGAATGTCGAATTTTCAGTGGCCAGTCCAAAGGCGAAGGAGAAATCGTGTGTTTGTTGTACCGGACAGCGATTGTAAGATAATTGATTAGCTAATTTTGGTTTTAACTATAGCCAAGAAGAATAGAACCAATATGGCAAGAGTCAACGAAGACCATACGACATCTACCAATGGAGTATCTAGCGCAGAATAGGTATTTTCCAGAAAATCTAAGAATTGTTGAATAGCAAATAGTGCAAAAATAATTATGGCATATATGATGAATTTAAGACGAGTTTTCCTATATGCAGTAATTGAAAGAGCTAACAGCAGAAGGGCGAATATCCCGATACCTGCTCCTATCGCACCTTCTATTCGATCGAATACTTCTTCGTCAAGGAGAAGTGCAGATAAATTAAAGAACATTAAAAGCAATGGGCCACCCACTACTCCTTGTCACCCTTGGCAGATAAAGACAGGAACATTTCTACCATTCTAATACTCCATTTATCCCAGATACTGGGATAATAATTCCTCAAGAGTGCAAGAATATACCTCGGATTACTCTCACGCAATTCATATCTTTTGTATCGGCCCTCTTTTATTTCGTTAATTATTTTCAGATCAATCAAGCGTCTGACATGCCAGCCTACAGATCTCGCTGAAATTCTTACACTATTGACGATATCTGTTTGCGAAGGATTTTTTTGTTCTATAATAAACATAAGAATTTTCCTTGCCGTCTCATGGGTTAAGACTTCAAGTATCTCCTTTTCACTTTCCTTGAAAATTCCTGCTGGAAAATAATATTTGTACAAGCCACGTCTTGTTGCGGTTATTCTTCCCCTCTTTTCCAGCCTGTCTAACTGATATTGAACCGTTCCCATTGAAATACCCATTGTCCTCTTAATGCGTCGTAAATGGCTGCCCGGATTATCATGTATGAAAGATAAAATTTTCTCAGCTGTGCCATCGATTTCATCCACAACGAGGCACCTTCCAAGGACAAGTCAGCACCATGGCGAGTAGCAATATAATGATACCTACTACCACAAGTATACAATATTTCCTTTACCTAGGTTTCACAGGGCTATAATATATTGTGGTACAATACTGTAGGCAATGACCATCTTAAATTTGCAAATAATTAATGAATAGATTAAGGTTGGGGTCTGTTACATTGCGCTCGCTTAAATGCCCTTTTGTTCTCGTTTCTTAAGATCTGCCATAGACTTTCTCGAGCTTTCTATGGCTTTCTTTCTTCTAGGCTGCCATACTAGCACATAAAACGAACCGGCTATGTAAACTGACAGTAATATGAGTTGCGCGACCACAGTTTCGAGGGTAGGATGGATTCCAGTCATCGTTGCAAGATTAATCTCAAAACGTGGTATAACCGATAGCAACGGAGTAGTAGGAATGTATCCTAGTTCTTGAAATTCTCTAACAGCATTGCCCATGAAGGCTATTGACATGTATGCCCCTATTGCCATAGTAAGTCCAAACAATACTCTTAGCGGTAACTTTTTTCCCAATTTTCTGACTAGGAGTGCAACTCCTATTATTACGACAAGGCCTAAAGTAAGACCAGCAGCAACATACCACTCCATATATTTAGCAAATGACAACATGGCCTTGTAGAATAAAACAGTCTCAAACCCTTCCCGATAGACTGTAAAGAATGAGAGCATGAAGAAGACCATTACGCTTCCTGTAGTAGTAGCCTGCCATACCTTTGCTTTCACAAATTCTATCCATTTCTTTGTTTCAATTCTATTAAGGACCCAGAAGCTCACCCAAAATAGTACTGCAACCGCGGAAATTCCCGCAATGGCTTCTATCAGCTCTCTGCTGGCTCCAGATATTTCAATTATGAACTCGGCAACGAACCATGTAACGCCTGTTGCTGCGGCAGCCATCAGTATGCCTAAATAAACATGCTTCTTGAACCGTTGGGTTCTTGATGCCTCCAAATAAGTAACTATGGCACCGATGATCAGTGCAGATTCCAGTCCTTCCCGAAATATGATCGAGAACGATGTAGTAAATGCAATCGTCGGAGCTAATATGCCAGTCCCAGAGACAAGACGTTCGGATTCATCAAGTCCCCTTCTGATTTCTACCGTTTTTTGAAGTACCTGAGAATAAGATTCCTTTGATTGTATCAAATTACGCAGTTCTGCAAATTTTATTTCCATTTCAAGAGTAAAGTCAGGATTTATCGGCCGCAGCGGGATTTCCACTTTTTCATAACTATCCAGATAGGCGGTACGGGACATCAGTAACGCACCGTCGTAATTTCCTTGATTGTAGAGACGAAGCATCTGATCGAGTTTATCTCTAATACTATCAATATCGTTTCTTACAGCCGCCTTAGCAGGGTCAACTGCTTCTCCCATATTTTTTCTCTCGCCTGTATATACCCCGAATCCACTGCTTAATGACTCGATATCTGCTAATGGCTGCTCTGAACTCACATTAGAAGTTGTATTGACAGCTTCTGATGAACTATTTCTTTCCAAGAGAGCCCTAGCCGTATGAAGCTTAGCAAGAATGCCGTTAACAAAATTAGTAATACTTTCAGGGTCTTCCTTTGCAGCCAACATCGCTCTTAGCTGCTCTCGCATCATTGTTTCAACATCTGCCATAAGAGTAGGATTAACTTTTTCAAGAGGCGCTTCAAGATATTCGTAATTATCCAGATACGCCTCTACTGCAAGGGAGTCAGCTTTTTCGTAGTCTCCGTTATCCCTGACTTGCACTATAATATTTGATAGTAATCTCATTATTTCAGAGAGGTATTTTTCGTTTTCAGTAGCTGCAAAAGAATCTACGCTATTCACGGCTAACTCTTCGTTGATATCCCTCTCTATAGCTGCTATTAGATTTAGGACCGATCTTTGGTCAGCATGTTTTACTAATGACTCTCGTAATTGATCAAAGAAGGAATTTAGCTCCAATTTCCTTCTTTCGTCTATCAGATTTGCTGCGCTCATGTAATTTGATTTTGATATATTGAGAATGCCTACTGCATTTTCATAATCTACCGTTGAGTTGTATTGTAAATCTCCAAATTGGTTGCCGGTGACAGGTTGGGAACTATTCGACAAAGCATATGACTTACCTACGTCATTTAATAGATATGATATAGTTTGCAGTTTTAATCCTTTGTCTGTTTGATTCAATCCTGCGACCTTTTCCGATAAATTAGCCAATAAATTATAGGCCACTGCCAACTCTGTTTTCACATTTATATCTGACGCATTCTTTGACTTGATATTAATTGGCAAATCTGTCAACCTAGATTCTAGTTGGTTTGCAGATTCTGTATCTAGTTGTTCAAGGATACTCTTAATTGCAGGAAACGTTACTGCATGGGGTATATATGCGTGAATAAATGCTTTATTAGTTTCATTGTTATCAAAATATTGCTGAGCCAGTAATATCTGCGCCTTTATCCTTTCAAGATTAACTGCCAAGACTAGACTGTTGGCATCATCTAATCCCTCTTGTTGAGCGTATACGGTCTGCTGCGCATTTGTATGGGAGTTAAGAGCGATAAAAGAAAGAATAATGACAATTAGAATAGCAAGTGAAATACGTTCAGATCTCATTATTGAATCCACCAAATGAAAAAATGTCTGTCAATCCTTGGATTTAGAGTTAGAATACGAGTCCCAGTCAAAATACTCTTGCTATATACCCCTGCAACTATACTCTGTACGAAGTCACAATAGGTGTATTCTAAATATTGATCAAATCCTATTTCTTCATGGCTTAATCTTATTTTAGCAATTCTAGATAACATCATGTTCAAAATCACAATGCAAGATGTATAGCCCCAAGGATTCTGCAGGGCGTTTATGAAATGTGCCATTCTGTGAGATAATCCGCATCCTTGTTAGGACACCCTAACAGAACGACTAATTTAAGCCTTGGCCAAATTTTCAGAATAGGGAAACAGCGAAGGTCTTCGTCTTATGAGATAGGTAAGATTAACTCGTAAAAGCCACATAAGTTTGAATATAAGACACGGGATCTCGGATAAGATTGCACAGACGAATAGAAATCAGACGATATCTTCAATCTCTAATCGCACCTGCAGTTCTGCCATATTAAATTTGGATAAATGCAATGAGAAAATTTCAATAATATTCAGGATATTTTCACTTGAGAAAATTGAATCACTATTTAAATATGCTAATTGACATTAACAGTAGGATAAATGCCCTATCATAGCTGCATAGAAAATTATCTTCAAATCTTTCAAAATCGAATTAGTGTTGTCTTTTTGATATTGTTAGGTCTGTTTGCTCTCTTGGCAAATAATATTATTTTTTCCGAAATATTTGCCTTTGAAAATGCATCTGAATACAAGTTTTTCAAGAAATGGGGAGAGGAAGGTAAAGGAGATGGTCAGTTTCAACGTCCACATGATTTGGACTTCAGTCCTGATGAAAAAATTTTATACGCAGTGGACAGAGATGGCAATAGAGTTCAGGCGTTTGACAAGAATGGTACATTTCTCTTTTCTTTCGGTGAGCTAGGAACAGGTGACGGTCAATTTCACGTTCCTTATGGAATAGACGTTGATGTTGATGGTAACGTATGGGTTGCTGATAGGGCTAATGATAGGGTCCAGAAATTTACTGGCACTGGTGAATTCATCATAAAGTTTGGGAATACAGATGCTAAACCAAGTGAAGAATTAGGAAAATTTGATAATCCTAGGCATGTAGCTGTAGATAAGAAATTACAATATGTTTATGTGGCAGATTCTAAGAACAATCGTATTCAAAAATTTGATGTAAATGGAACTTTTGTTGAAGCCATAGGTAAGTTGGGCAAGAAAAAAGGTGAATTTGACCTTCCCACCACTATTGAAATAGACTCTAAAGGTAATTTCATAGTAAACGAAAGGGGAAATGAACGTATACAGAAATTTGACAGCAATTGGAATCCGATCTTGATGTGGGGCTCAAAGGGTAGCGGTGATGACCAATTTTGTCACTTAGAGCATATTGCAGTTGATAAATATGATAATATCTACGTAACAGACCCACAATCTGATCCTGGATGCAGTCAACAGCCGAGGGTTCTGAAATTTGATAGTCAGGGGAAGTTCATTACCAAATGGGGATCATATGGAGAGGGAGATGGGCAATTCAGGGATCCTGAACACCTTGCAGTGGATCTAGATGGGAATGTCTATGTTTCTGATAGGAAGAATGAGAAAATTCAAGTCTTTCAGCCAATAGTAAAATAGAAAAAATTCATTTCTACACCAAGGTCTTATCTATACAAGAAATATTTGGCTCGAAATATTCAGGATGAAAGAACCTAGTAACAAAATCCTTCATCCAATAATTTTTTTCTGGACTAACAGATTAGGTTATCATTACTCATTATGGTAAACTTGTATATTGACTATTTGAAACGGATTCAATAGATAGAAAAAAGAACCTTTATTCTACCTTGGACGTCTATTCCGTCTTCCCCTCCATTTATCTTGATGCTTTCTGCATCTATCTGAATCGGGACATCCATTCCGTTGCCTTCAGGTACATCATAACGAATTAACATCTTGTACCTTTCGTCCAATTTTGGAGTATTGTTTATAGATGTGATAATTTCTTCTAATTTATCCTCAAGAAGCCAAGTAAATGATTCACTTGCAACAAGTTTGTCACTTTCGTATAGTTCAATGGTAAATGGTATCTGAGCACTACCGAACGGATCAGTTTGTCAGGGTTACTTTCATTGCCTCTCCTTGAGTTAGAAGAACCTTGGATCCTCTTATAGGAACCTCACTAGATGTGACTGCAGTAGAGAAGTTGTTCTGAGCAAGCATAGGTATCAGCAAAGTAACTGAGCTTACAAAGCACACAATATCTTTGATGGTGCACTTCATTGCCTTAATATCCATTATAAGAACGTCCTAGTATATTGGTATACTGGTACAATAATCGAAATCAGGTCACATGAAATAATGGTCCATTTGCTTAATTGGATTTATAGAGTATTTACGAGTTGTAATGTGTAGGCAAAAAAAACCACATTACATTAGAGATTTGACCAGGTATTATCGTTAGGTATTGAATTAATTATTCTCGTCCGTCTCTCCGTTGTTGGATTCCTCATTGTCTTCGTTGTTGGATTCCTCATTGTCTTCGTTGTTGGATTCGTCACTATTATCCTCGCTAGTAGGCAAAACCGATGTATTGTTCAAACTCGTAATATTTTCACTCAGAATACCTCCAGTTTGGTTAAGGTCAATTCCCTTTTTATCAAGGCTAGTTATTTCCTCGTCTGAAATGGGTGTCTTAGGTTCAGAAGGCCTCTCGTTATCTTGTTCTTCAGCTATTTTCTCATCTTCAACTTCAGTCGTGCCAGTTGAACCATTTGTTTCATTGTCAGACAGGGTTTCTTTTGTTGAAGTCGATGGTGAGACTATTTTCTCTTCTTCATTATCAGTTGTAGTTGTTGCACCAGTTGTTTCATTGTCAGCTGAGGTTTCATTTGTTGTAGTCGGTGGTGAAACTATTCCCTCGTCTTCAACTCCTTCATCATCAGTTTCATTGGCAGTGGCCAAATCAACTTCATCCAAATCCAAAGGTTCTCCTCCTTCAGTTGTTGTCGGGGTCATGTTCGTAACCTCCGCTATTTCCTGTGGTCCAAGCACGTCAAATATTGTGATGTTAGAGAGGTTTCCATCTTCACCCTCTTGAGCTAATGTAATGTTCTCAAGAACCGAGCTTGGCGCAAGTCCCACGCCAGTACTATTCTTCAAATCCTCATCAATGAATTTGACGATATTAGTAGAATTTAGTGGCAATATTTCCAGGATCTCAGTTCTATTGGTTATTGAGAGTGGATCTACGTCAGTTTCGTTTTCTCTTTCTATAGGCAATTTGGGCAATTCTGAAACCGTGAGAGCATCTGATGGTGGCGGCGGTGGAGTTCTCTCAGACTCCGGGGGAGGCGTGAACCCAGGATTTACTCCTTCAAAGGAAGGTACTTCATTTTCGGCTTGTCCAAATACGCTAACATAGCTCAAGCCTGTACTACCTAACAAAGCAATCATAAGGATATGAATTATTTTCAAAGAATTTCCCCTATATGTCATAGTAGAAAATAGAACAAGACCAACAATTTAAAGGATACTGAAAACTGATAAATTCTGTGTTTTGAATGGAATTTAAATTATTCCGTAGGGTAAATCTGTTTGAAGAGAAATAAGTTGGAGAAAATTAACCCTATGGGCTTCAACGGATCTCGGTAGATTCTACCTAAACTAACTAAGTTCTACAAATAGAATGAGTTGATCGAAGATTTAGAAATCTTCGCAATTGCCCTCTTTAGTGTCACCTTGGCTTGGATGGTAGTCAACTATAATGTCGAAACCACTACCACACACAAAATGATTAGCCCCAGACCCTCCTCTAAGAATGTCATCGCCACTGCCAGCTATTAATATATCATTTCCTCTTCCACCAGAGAGGCTATCGTCTCCACTACCCCCTGATAACCTATCATTTCCTGAGCGGCCTTTTATCTTGTCATCATTTTTACCACCGTATAACCAATCTTGACCATTATTTCCAGCTATCCAATCTTTTCCATCTTCGCCATACACATAGTCGTTACCACGATTTCCCTCGAGAATATCATTTCCTGATCCTCCGGTAATCTCATCATTTTGCCTGTTTCCTTGTATGACGTCAGTTCCCTTTCCACCGTCAAGAGTGTCTTCGCCCCCATTACCTTCAATAATGTCGTTTCCATCCATTCCAAGCACTTCATCGTCTCCACTTCCCCCTCGAATCCAATCGCTCGCAGAGTACCCGAATAGGTTATCATCCTCCTCATATCCCCAGAGCAAATCGTCACCACCAAGTGCCCATATATTATCCTCGTTATCAGTTCCTGGCAAAAGGTCATCATCAGGGGTTCCGACAATATTTGCTGCCATCACTCCGGAAACGCTTAGCGACGGAATAACAAGGAGTATAAGACTTATGCCTACTAACAATTCAACTTTCTTTGTACCAAATCTTTGACCCATATATTTCAGCAAGTACTAAGGAAATCCATCAATTTAAAGGGTACTGATAAGATTCGATAGGTTTAGAGTGGCACCTTAAGACAGTGTGTGTCAATTCATTTGCAGACTCTTGTGAAATCGTGTTGAATTCATTTAAAGTCTATTTGCCATCCGATTTGACCGGCTAATGCCATTCCGAGAGCATTGGGAATGCTTAGAAGGAATTTCAGAGTTGATCCTAACTATAATTCAAATTCAAATTGAGAGATATTCTAGCAATCGAGGTCTACCTGAACGAGAGCTTGAGTAGAAATCAAGAACATTACAAAAGGAAAAAATTTGCATCTGCTCGTTATATGTATACATTGTCCTTAACCAGCTTCTTTAAGGTGTCTATTGCCTGACCAAGGGGTTGCTGTGTACTATAAATGATTAAAGTATGATCTCCTGATTTGTTGTCAGGCCAGAATGCGCCTGGACAGTAATCACATGTTCCATATGAAAAGTTGTGTTCGCTGATAATATTAAATCCATTACTCTTGAATTGTTCTCTAAAATATTGTAATGACCCAGGATGCGAAAAACCATCGTTATCCTTATTGTTTTCTACCTGTTCCGTCGGGGTGTAGAAACCACCTACTATTAGATTATCGCTAGATGAACTTACACTTGTCGAATTTTCTACTTCAGACTCATCGTTTGGCAAAACCATAATACTTCCTTCCTTGGCATCGTACTCTGTGTTAATCACTGAATAATTTCCAGGTTCTAATATTACAGGATCAGAACTATCAGAGTAATCCAATACTCCTGTCGAAAACGCTACATTTTCTGTGGCTCTATCCACTATTTCTATACTTTGTGGGTGCGGTGTGTCCCAAGGTGCGTCTGCATCAAGAAATATTATTCCGGTGCCTTGCTGAATGATAAGATTTGTTGGAATATAATATGCATTCCGATCAGTGATTAGCTTGTGTCTTTCATCTTCCCAACTTTCGTGAGCCTCATTTGCTATTAGCATAATAAACATATCAACTTCCTTTGGAACTTTTAGACTTTCAGTACTATGGATTATCTCAGCGGAATCAATGGGTAAGTTTGAAGAAGGGATTGAAGTTACTGGTAACGTATTATCTCTATTCGGTGTAGAGTACGCCGATCGATCTTGAATGTAAAACTGCGAAATGTAGAGTAACGATATTGAAATAAATAATATCAAGCTAATGCGAGTTATTTTGGAGAATGACTCTCTACTATATTTAGAATGCGTTTTTGTCTTAGAACTATTCCACATGTAATCCAAAAAGGTCGAGTACACAATATATATTTAATTGTTCATAATCCAAATTTATTCTCTACCAATAGATGTTACTTATCAGTTCCTTTTAGAACTTTGAATTTCACAACTTGACTATTGGTATCATGTACTGAGAGTAAACTAACTTCCCGATCCTCAGGTTGTTTGTAAAATCTAACAAGGTAAAGAACACTTATTTCCTTTCTATGTCTAAATCTATATTGGAAATGTGTAAAACTGCAGTTTTTTTTGGAGAAGAACTTGCGAGGTACGGGTTTGGCGAGGCACACCCTTTCAATTCCAATAGAATTTATGCTTTCTGGTCGAAGGCGAATGCATTGGAGCTTGTTAAGTCTAATCAAATTCAAATTGAAGCACCAGAACTGGCACATGAGGATACCTTATTGACATTTCATGATAAAGATTACCTTAAACTAGTAAAACAAGCCTCAGCATATGGATCCGGTCTTCTTGACTTGGGCGATACACCCGCATTCAAGGGGGTATTTGAAGCTTCTTCATATGTAGTTGGAACTAGTCTCAAGGCCTTAGACTTGGTAATGAATAAAAGAGATGGGGTGTTACATGCGTTTAATCCAATAGGAGGACTTCATCATGCCAGGAGGGGATCTGCAGGTGGATTTTGTGTCTTCAATGACATAGGCATATTAAGTATTATAGCACGGCAAAAATATGGAATTAGTAGAATAGCCTATGTAGATATTGATGCGCACCATGGAGACGGAGTCTATTACGAATTTGAGCATGATCCTCTGTTATTTATTGCAGATATACATGAGGATGGTCGCTATCTTTATCCTGGTACTGGCAACGCATCAGAAGTTGGATTGGGTAACGCGAAAGGTACCAAAATAAATATTACAATGAAACCAGGTTCAGATGATAACGCATTTATCTCGTCATTTGGTAAAGTCGAGGAATTTATAGATAATGTTGCAAGGCCGGAATTGATTATCTTGCAGTGTGGTGCTGATTCCATAAAGGGTGATCCATTGACCCATTTGCAATATAGTTCAAAAGTTTACCGATATGCTGCTGATATATTACATAAACTCTCACACAAATATTGTGATGGGAGACTCATTGCCTTAGGTGGCGGAGGATATAATCAAAACAATATTGCCAATGCATGGACAGAAGTTATCATGTCTCTTATGGAAGGCGTCTTCTAGAGAAAAATAGATGAAAGGATATTATGAATTAAAGATTTCAGGAAAAAATTAACACCTAACCGCATTACAGTTAATTGCCTCCTTCGATTAGTAGAAAAAAAGGAAGGTTTTTCCTGATATTAGGAAGTCAATTTACTCGCTACTGGTAGCATTTGTAGTGCCCTCAGTCTCTTCAACCTCTCCCTCGTGGCTTTCGTGGGCACCTTCCATTATTTCATTCACCCCAATCACCACCGTGTCTGTTGGTCCAAATTCAATCGCTTCTTCTGTAGGGTTCTGAATTGCTATGTCCGTGACTATGTCAGATGCATTACCCCCCCGCATGGACTCTAAATCTACATGATAAAGACACACCTCTCCGGGACTAGATAGTTGGCTAACCAATTCTAGTTCAGTAGGTGTCAGATTAGGTGCTGAACCTGTGAGTACATTGATTGGGCTTTCAGAATTGTCATTACAAGGCAACTTTGCGGCCACATGACCATTCATTATGATAAATGGTGTCGTATCGTAAAGATGAATGAAGTCATTGCCAGGCAGAGTTCTACCTCCTAGTAACACAACAGCTGAATCCCGTACTATGGTTGTCCCTTCAGAATGAGGAGCTTCAGTTTCCGTCTGAGCATTTACCATGTTCAAATTATTTAAGAGAAACAAGGTGGACAGCATTGTTCCGATCAACAACAATCTTTGCGCAATTTTAGTTTGATTCATGTTTGAGACAGTAAGCTCTAACTTAAAAAAGTTCTGGTACAGGACTCGAAAAATATTATCTTCCGCTAATTTGGATCGTAATTCTAGCACTTGATTTTTTCTCTAAAGTGAACATTCCCACTATCAGTGACATAGATATAGCCATCTGAATCCATTGCAATATCATGTGGTATTAGAAATTTGTCATCACCACATCCTAATGATCCCCACTTTGTCACAAATTCGCCATCAGGATTAAATTTCTGAATTCTCACATTTCTTGTGTCAACAACATATACGTATCCTGCCGGGTCCACAACTATTCCATGATCTTCAATAAACTGACCGTCTTGCGATCCCTTTGATCCCCACTTCATTATGAACGTACCGTTATTATCAAACTTTGCTACCCGTGAGTTATTTCTTCCATCAGTAACATACACGAAATCTTCAGAGTCAACCGTTACATCATGCAAATGCACAAATTGCCCATCACCAGAACCCAAGGATCCCCATTTGGTAATGAACTCCCCATTATTGTCAAATTTTTGAACTACAGGATTATTTTGGTCACTGACATAGACATCTCCTTTTGAGTCAATGGCGACCCCCCAAGGCCTAATAAATTGACTGTCACCTGTCCCCTTTGATCCCCACATTTTAATGAATTTCCCATTGCTGTCAAATTTTTGTATGTTCCGATTTCCGTAATCTGCGACGAATATATTACCATTCTTATCTGCCGCAATACTTTCAGGCTCAGAAAATTTACCAGGTCCTGTTCCTAAGGATCCCCACTTTAATAAGAAGTTCCCATCGCTATCAAATTTCTGGATATCGCATCTTTCACCGTCACCGACATACACGTTGCCTTCTGCATCCACTCCTATTCCATGGGCATGAAGGAATTGACCGTCACCAGAACCTTTTGTACCCCATGTTGATACAAGTGTCCCGTTGCTGTCAAATTTTTTAATTGCATGAAATCCAGATAAATTATTTTGCTCACTAATCTGGCGAGATTCAGTGTCGGCAGCTTTCTTAATATAATTAGCAGAACATACACTATCTTGATCCTCATTTGAGTTACCATTTGTGCCAGCAGAGATATTTTTATCAATACCAAAGCTTAGTAATAAAAAAGCAAGAATGATGGAACTTCCAAGCAAAGCTACGAATGAATTCTTGTCCATTCACTCAGGTTAAGTGAAGGTAGGGAATATTAGCCTTACCCTTCTTTAGTTGAATTCAAGATAATGAGGATAAACGGCTCAATATCAGCGCATTGAGAGGAGTAGGTAATTACATAGCAGTTATAGTGATTACTCAGTAGTATTGCTTTAGATTGATGTACCATAAAGGTATTATATTGCACTCCGGAAAGTCTTATGAAATGTGGTGGTTAATGACTACGAGTCTGGTAGTAGTATCAGGCAGTATACTTTTGCTAATGTCATATTCTTTTATTTCAATATTGGCACATACCTTTACATCAAATGAGAGCGCCTCATTTATTTCACTAGTGGATCAAATTAAGTCAGCTTTAGCGTCAATTCTTCAGTATGATTCCTCTAACGTCCAATCAATTAAGGAACAGGCACAATATGCAAGAATACTTCTCAATGATGATGTATTGAAGGAACTTATCGAGCGGAATGAGAGAATCGGAACAGATCTACCAAGATTGTTAGTTTCTCTTCAAAATGCATCAGGAGAAGGTCTGACGGATAAAATTAGTGAGCTCAATGATCTTTTAGAAGAAGCGGTAATAGTTAGAGTTGAGAAGGATCAGTTGACAAATACTACAGTTCAGGCACTAGCTTTGGCTAATGATGTAAATAAAATACTGGAAAATTACAACAATGCTTTCAATAAGAGTGCTGTCTCTATGGATATGCATATGAATATGAATAAGGCCAATATGTCAGATGGCGGGAATATGAATAATGAAGGCGTTAAAAACATGTATGCTTATTTGCGGGCATTTGCTTTAACAAATATCGCACTTGAAAGATTTGATAGTGATTTAAGAGGTAAAACAAATTTTACGTCGATAATGGGTGAATTAGCCGAGGGACTAGACCAGCTTAAGATAGCTATTGAAAACAAGGACTCCCCCAAGAAAGTTATGGGGATTGTGCATGGTGAAATTCAAACCGGTTTGCAAACTGCATTTAACTTGAAACTTCATCCTGGAAATGTGTCCAGCACAATTAGTAACACAAATAATTCTATTTCAAATCATATGATGACTGATATGAGCTAACATAACAATTGTCTGTTATGAAGTGGTGAACTATCAGAATTCGGATGACTAAGAAAGTTGTTTTAATCTCCTTCAATCAGATGGGAATAATCATTCACTACTCTAGTCTCCAAAAGTTTTCCTGCTTCAAATACATTGAAAGATCATCCTTCTTCTTCCATCTGCAACTTAAGATCAAATGCTGAATTAAGACTAGGCGCTATTGTACTATCTATTAGGCGGTCTAATGTATCGAAGGGAACTTTTTTGACTACATCACTTTTCAAGCTTTCCAATCCAGTTTGTACGTTATTAGCAGCTGTTGAGTTCAAGGCATTAGATCTTATTTCATTATACAATTCTATAATTCTGGTGGAAAGAGCCTGTGCAGTTTGGTAAGGTGCCTCATCTATTCGCACAGTTGAATCTGTAGCATTTCCACTTTGTGACATATTGGAGCTTGATGCACCTCTATTAGAAGATCCCATGGAAGTTGAGTTGGACGCATTAGCTGTACTATTAGATTCCGAATTCTTGGTACTCTCTTCATGTCCGACAGCTTCGCCATAGTGTTCCAGCGTTTCTCCAACCAAATCATTTACCGTTAATGCCTTCACAGTTACATTATTCAATTGATTCTTATCAATTCGAACGCTCAAAACTTCACCCAAAATAGCGTCCAATTGGTCAACTTTACTTTTAATATCGGAAGCATTTGGTGCGCTAGTAGAATTAAATGCATCCTTAAGAGCCGTTAACGAATCATTTAATTCGTTAGCTACCCTCTCGTTCCTTTCGGCTATTTCTTTGGTCTTACTTGCATCTAAATGCTCCGTGGTGGCGTCAGCATGCTCCTGGGCAAGGGTAACATTTGTTGCTAGATTCTGTTGTGCAAGATGGGCTTCGGTTTTTATCATTTCTAGAAGGGCCAGAAAGGTAGCACTTTCATCACCAGAAAAAGTATGAGCAAAGACCCACTTATTCGCATTTGAAACTAAAAGTGATGATAATATCGTAATTGTCAAAAAACTAATAATAAATTTCTTCACAAGGTATCTTGTCACTTTATTACATACTTCGGAAACTTAAGCCTTATGGTACACTTATCGAATCCACTATTATATGAATAAATTGTTCCTATTTATGCTTCAACTTTGCTTATTCTAGCCCAGTATCCCATTTTCACTGGATCTTTGTCTTTCTGGAAAGAGAAAAAGCAGATATGATTATTCCTGCCAACATTAGGTTTAAGAGCTTTTGAGCTAGATGAACTAAATGATATTATAAAGTTGAAAGCAGAGCTTTTCAACATTCGCGTGGATAAGAAAGAACATCCTATCTTAATTCATCAATTAGATCGGAATAATCGTTAACCACTCTATCAAGCGGACTCTCAATATAATTCGTCAGCACATTTTCGACCAGTGCCTTGTCTGAAAGGTGATAAAATCGTGACTTGTAGTTGGTACCGTGGAACTCATTAAGCGAGTCTTTTCTAACAATTCCAGCCTTGATTAATCTTTGTAAATGCCAGGAGGTTGTAGACGGAGCCTTCATTGTAAAAGCGCTTATTTCACTTAAAGTACATCCATTACTTTTAATCAATAGTGAAATAATTTTTCTTGGTACAGAATTTCTTATGTAACCAATGACCTTTGAGATTTCGTCTGAGATTAGTAAAGGATAGTATCTGGTAACTCCCCTCTTCCTATCGACGACGATTTTGCTTGCGTCCTCAAGTTCAGAAAGATGATAGGATAACTTTCCGTTCGACGAACTAGTCAATCGCAATAATTGTCTATATCTGATGCCCGGGTTTTTACTTATATGCTTCAATAAATCTTGTTCCAATTCATGAGAACTAAACTGTAAGCCTATTGAGGCACTCAATACTTTGGATTTGGACGTGGACAGATTATCTAAAATTCTAATTCACCTTCAGTACCCCAAGGCCGAATAGAGTTATCATCACCAACAGAACCACATGAGGTAGCTCCACATTTACTGTTGGAATTATGGGTTCGTCGAGATTACCCGTTGCAGAAAAGAGCATCAGGACCTCCAATATGGCTAATGTAACAAATCCAAGGGCCATAAAGAGTAGACGCGCTCTACCATCCCTGTAATACGCAGATACTGCAATGAATGACAGGAATATAGCTATAGCCAAGCTTGCAATATGTAATATGATATGATAAATCATAGTAGAGTGTGTAAAATGAGGAATGGTAAGAGGTATGGTCACCCCTGTGACAACAAGGCAGATCAATCCAAATAACTTGAGCTTACCATTAGTAGTCTGGTTTCCATGGTGAAGCTGCATAAGGTAGATTATTAGTTATCCAAATTTAAGTTCATTGGTACAAGAATCGAAATTGTGGGATAGGGACTAATAATTGAGCACCACTTTGATTCGCATTGCAAACATGATATGTATTGTGGGAATATAATTTAAGAGATTATCATGAATTTTTCTACCGAAGTGATGCAATTCGTCACTTTCATTGAATAATAGCTCATTCGTCGAATGTACCAAAAACTATATCAGTCTCTCTTTCAGTAAATATGTACCTAAAATAGCAGCAATAGTGGCTTATTCATTTCGGGGATGGGGACCAGCAGCCATTCGTTCCCCAATTCATTTTTTGTCGATCTAATCTTACTGCTATCGTGTGCCGATGTATACTTACAAATCTTGTCAATCACAAATTACGATGGCACTATAAATGGCTAGATGTTTGTTAGAGGAGAACTAGCCTAAATTAGTAGCAATGGGTAGAAAACTGGTGACAATGATTAAAATTGTTCGAGTCGTTACTCTTCCTATTATTTTGTGACGCACTTGTTCATTGAACGAATATTAGAATAGTATTTGCGCGAATTCCAGTAGCTATGCTATTTTAAATACTCATTCTGCATTATGTTTACTTATCGCCAGCTGGCCTCAAATTTTTATTCTTCCATTTGATTTTGAAAATGTGGAAAATATCTGTGAATATACTTTGACTGAAGGAGCACCGGTGCTAATAAATTTCAATGCGTTGGAAAGTAAGCTGATATTTAGGTAGAT
>JBIOZE010000163.1:0-11747 GCA_044870745.1 Nitrososphaeraceae archaeon
GTATCAGCTTCCTCAGTATCAGCTTCCTCAGTATCAGCTTCCTCAGTATCAGCTTCCTCAGTATCAGCTTCCTCAGTATCAGCTTCCTCAGTATCAATCTTATCTAGCGAAATATCTACAACTTCTGGTCGCTTTCCAAGAGAATTAGTACCTTCATGACATATACTTTCAGTCGTTTCTAATACTAGGACACAAGCCTTGTAGTTTTCTCCAGGCTTCACCTCTTCACCTGGAAATGTTGCAATATATTCTATAAGATGCTCACCCGTGTTTACTGAAAAGTCAAACATGTTAGAGTCAAAAGACTTTACTTTAGAATTTTCATTCACGGTAACTGTTGCTACTATGTCCCCAGTTTCACGCGTGATACCAAATATGGAGAAGATGACTTTGAATATATCTTTGCCTACCCCCGTTTCAGCGTATGATAGGTTTCCAGTAAAGAAACTGAGAGAGACAGCAGATATTGTTAAAAGTAAGACTACCTTGGAGGTTGCAATCATATTCATATTGGTGCCGTGTAGAACCATATTTTAGATGGAATACTGGTGACAATTGATTTAATAGAGATTTGGAATAAATGAGCCTATCCATTGTCTAAATTCAATGACACAGATAAGTTGCCAAAATCCATCACTCTGTAGATTCTTGCATAAGAGGTCACAATTTTCAAGTCTTAAGCTTTCATGATTAGTTGTTGTACTCTGCCCGCACATTTCTTTGTGCGAATAAATATAGTGACTTGCTGCATACCTATTGATTACTTAAACCTAAAATACCAATTATCTGTAACATAATAATTACATTGCAATTATTTTATTGCAGAATGTGTATTTTGCAGAATTGAACTACTGTTTTTCGTTTTAATTATTGTAATTCGAATTCTATATTACTGAAGTATAACATAAGACAGGTTACTATGATATAGTTGCAATTTGAGCTGAGTTTAAATCTTTCAACTTTCAGTTTACTTACGACGAGCCAACAATTACGGAGCAACTCCATATCTGAGCGAGATGTCCTAACTGTAATTAGTGACCCACAGTCCATAGAATTGCTCACGATTTTAGCGTCAAATTCCCTAGATTCAGAAAACCTCTTGCAGCGGGTCGGGCTGACTCGAAAGCGGTACTATACCAGACTTTCAAAGCTCGTAAGGGCAGGTCTGGTTAGGCGAAAGAATGGAATGTACACGCTAACCCTATTAGGGCAACTTGTCTGTGAAGCAATCCTTCGATTGACCATTGCAGTCGACACGCATGGCAAGTCTCCTACGCATTGACGATCCTTAATAAGGAAAATCTTAGGGGAGCATAGTGATAAAACACATCCTAGCTCCGCCATGTACTAATTGGAGTAGAAATAATATGGCGGAGTAGAAATGATATGGCGGTTTTTGATGTTAGGTTAAGTTAATGATAATATTTTTGAGTTCAGTATCGTCCATAATTGTATCAACTAGTTTACTGTATTCATCTTTAGAAATGTTCTTGTAAGCCTTTATCTTGTCTACAGTTTGTATACAAAAATACAACCTTTTTTGATTTTCATAAATGCAGAATACGGCAACAAACCTTGTCGTGCTGAATCTAGTAATTCCTTTAATTCATCAGGCATAGCAAAAGCTTTTAGCTCCGTTTGAAAGAATTAGTTCAGGGTAAATAAACCTCCCCAAAGTTCAACAAGTATATTAAATCCAGTCTCCTGATAATTACTATGAAATTATATCCTGGAACTTGGGCACTGGTTGTTTTCACTGCATTGATAATTATGTCTGGTCTGTATTCGATGTCACATTTTCATGGGTATTATGTGAATGCTCAGAGCTCAAATATTTCCAGTAACCAAACTGCTGCCAAAACCAATACTACAAATCAATCAAGTGTTGATTTAAATAATGTCAATATTACGATGTTCAGAGGTGCATGCTTTGGTGCTTGTCCCATTTATTATCTAGAGATTCATGGGGACGGCCAAGTTATATACAGAGGATATGAATATGTAAATGTAACAGGGGAACAAACGTCTACCATCCCTGTGGATAGTGTAAGAGAATTGGTAAATCAGTTCAACAATTCTGGCTATTTCAACCTTAAGGATAGATATGATCAAGTTGATAGAACAGATCAAGCAACTGTGGTAACATCAATAAATGTAGATGGAAAGTCTAAATCAGTTTATGATTATCTGGGAACACATTTATTATCAGAGTTACTAAAGTTAAGACAACTAGAAAGCATGATTGACCAAGTAACTAATTCCTCACAATGGGTGGGAGTTCAAGCGCTCAACTCAACGGCCCTGACTTCTTAACTTTAGCAGCTTTGATTTTTCAAGAAAAATCCGATTCTTGAGCCCTCAGTTTATCATTCGTAACTTACTCTCGACCACCTAATCATGTACATACCTGAAGTTTCCACCTTCCCCATTATGTAATGAAGTGTCTTGAGAGGCTTCAGTAGAACGTGACCATATTGCATCATAATTCGTGTTGCGTTCTCTTAAGTAAAATACCAATTGTTCGTAGCAAAATAATTACAATTCAATTATTTTAGTGCTGATTTATGCACTTCTAGAACGAAAAGTGTTGCATAAATCATAATAGGCAGTCATCGAAGAATCATCACAAGATCACAGTAGCATTTACTTTTCAATTCTTTTTTGCTGAAATCTGAAGTAATGCGAGCAAATTGATGGATTGGTAACGACCAAACTTTCGCGAGGTTCTGGCTATATCAGTATTCTGTTAAGCCAAAACATCCAAGAACTAAAACTTTTAAGTGACGTTTTTCATTCTGGTAGTAGATTGAAAATCCTTTCAACAATATTATTTCTAATTGTAGCCTTGCCAATAGTATCATTGAATTTTATGAGTAATGAAACTGGTTTAATACAACAAGCTGGTGCCCAGACTCCTGAAGAAAAATTGTATGTGTTATTATTTGAACAAAATAAGGTAGGCAACATTGACAATTCTACCAAAATCGTTTCCGCCATTGTAGGTCATAATTTAATAAAAATAGAAGAAGAATTAATGGAAGAACTTAGTTTAGCACCCTCTCAAAAATTAGAAGAACAGGTAGGTCAGATAATTAGTAACGGTACAAGTGGTTCTCCCTGTAACCTTTCGCTGTTTACCCAAGATGGCCAAGATGTTGCAATTGATTGCATTTCTTCTGGAAATCATGTTATTTGGCATGTATATCCAAAGTAATTGATGTAGCTAGCGGTAACTTTGTAATTATTTGTTCTACTGTAATATTCCATATTCTATTCTATTACTTTATTCAGGGATCCTTAAATAAAACTATTAACCAGAAGAAAAATGACATTGAATAGTAATACAAAATACTTGATCGCACTGACTATAGCTGTAGTCTTGGTCACAGGAGCTCTAACACTTCCATTTGCATTTGATGACCACTTAGCCGATGCAAAAAAGAAAAAGAAGAACAAGATAAAAAAAATCGTGGTTAGAGGAGCTGATGGCTTAGACGGTGCCAATGGTGGCGTGTCCCATGGCGCTAATGGGTGTAGCAACTGTTAAAATAAATACTATAGACTGAGGCTCCCAAGCAAGGGGGTTAGCAGCTTGTATGCTTATGTATAACATGTATGATCCTCTTTAAGGGTAAATGTAGTATTTTAGTGAATTAGAGAATTTTTATTATTGTCAAAATCTAAAGATATTTGAAAGACTATCATTGACCTTCCAATTTAGGAACAATGTCTACACTTGAATTAGGCCTTACAACCCCGTCCTCCCCAATTATGCTTGCAATTAGATGCGCATTTCCATCACTTTGCTTTTGAATTTGGATGTACGCGAAATTGGAGATTCCGCCTTCGACGTATAGGATCGTCGGTTGAAAGGTAGGATCGAGCATCGGAAGTGAAACACCGGGGATCCCAAAGCGGAAAGCACTAAGGGGGCCACTAATGATCTCGTATGCGTCAACTCCATCACCGTCACCATTCATGTCGGCATTATATTTTAGCATCGCAGGAAAATGAACATCCGTTGTGACAAAGATAACATTTCTTATCTCATTGTCGTCTATAAATTTCATAATCCCTTTTAGTTCTCTTTCAAAACCAGTTTTGGATGAAAAATCAAGATCTATTCCGTTTGCCCATCCATCTCTTCCATACTTTGAGGCGTTGGATCCAGTAGGAACTGACATGGGAACATCACTGCTTATGACTTTCCAGGTGGCAGTAGAGTTGAGCAAATTTTGCTTCAACCACGTAAGTTGATCCTTGCCAAGCATTGTTTTATTATTATCTACGGTATCTGCAATATCATTTCTACTCCTATTTGTGCGTGCATCTAAAAGAAAAAGATCCATTTCTTTACCCCAGTGAAATAACCTATAGATTTTGTTTGGATGCTCCTGGCTTCTCTCTATGGGCATAAAGGTGAAAAAAACATCCCTGCCTTCTTTTACTAAGTTAGGGTAGCCTGTTCTGTTCTTGTTGTCTTCATTCCAGTAACTCCACTGCCCCCCAAAATCATTAATAACTTCATGATCATCCCATTGACCGTACATAGATGTATTAGAAAGAAAAGCCTGCAGATTAGGATCATCTCTATTGTACTCCCAGTGCTTAAGATAAATATCATGAAGTAGTGAGACGTTATTCCAGTTTACATCTGGATCGGCGTTACTAGAGAAATTGCCAGGAATGTTTGAAGCGCCGTCCACGCGCATCTTTGGACATTTATTGTCAGCATATATCATATCCCCATTTTGGATATAGAAATCTGGTGAGAGGGATTTCATTTTTTCGAATATACGGTAGCCTCCCTCCTTGTTATCCTCGCGGCAATAAGTTTGACCACCCAAGTCAGCTGAGATTATGAAACTAATTGGAGCTTCAGATTCTGTGGTTGTTAAGGGAGCTGTCTTGAATGTTCCTGTCATAGAGCTGCTGTTAAAGCGGTTATCAGTAGAAGAAAACCAGACCCGATAGAAATACTGCGTAGCTCCAGTTAAATTGCCAAGTTTGATCGTGCCAGTGAAATCAGTGGCATTGTCCACCCACTTAACTCTTGAATCAGGGTAAGAAAATATCGAATTATTACTATATTCAACATGCATAAGTGATGGCAAGTTAACCCTTGACCATATTACAGCACTATTTTCGTTAACATCACCACTGGCTATACCTTGGAGAATTTTTAGCCCTGGGTCAGAGTTATCTTGGGCGTTGATGTTGGAGATTTCAAATATCAGAGTCAAAAAGGCAAAAGTGGCCAAAGTTAGGAAGCACGAGATTGCGAACATCTGGTAAAATCTGTTTTCTACTACTATACAAACCTATAGGCAGTTGAATAGACGCATCAAATAGTGTGACCTTGTCATGTACGATTCTAGTACTATGCGAACAGGTGCAACTTGCCGAGATTAAGGGAAAGCGATTTTCGCCATCGAAACCTCAGGATGAAAGATGCTCACTTCCTAGGTCTTTACCCTTATACTTCGTCATCCACCTGAAAAAATATTAATTAGAAAGTAAAAGACACGCTCATATCTTTAGTGCCCGCCATACAAATATATTTATTTTTTAATAATCGCCTTAGATGAAGATGAAGATGAAAATGAAGATGAATAAAAAACAAAGTATTGCAGTAGTGACAGGTAGTTCAACTGGAATTGGATTTGAAACCTCATTACTACTTGCAAGAAACGGGTTTTATACCTATGCCACCATGCGGGATACCAATAAAAGTAAGATGATTGAAAACATTGCAAATCAAGAAAATCTCCCTTTACAAGTTCTATCCTTGAATGTTAATGAGAATACCTCGGTAAAAAAAGCAATACAAAAAATAATTGATAAAAATGGGCATGTTGATATTTTGGTTAATAATGCCGGTTATGGTTTATTTGGCGCTTTGGAAGATATTTCCATAGAAGCAATAAAGAAACAATTTGAAACAAATGTATTCGGAGCAATAAGAGTGATTAAAGAAATATTACCTATTATGAGAAAGCAGAAGAGTGGAATTATCATAAATATTAGTTCGATATCAGGCATCGTTGGTATTCCCGCAAGTTCTGCATATGTCAGTACTAAATTTGCATTAGAAGGATTGAGCGAGTCTATCTCTTACGAAGTTGAGCCATATGGGATTAAGGTAATTCTAATTGAGCCGGGAGCAATCAATACTAATTTCGTACCAAATATTGAACTTCCAAATTCAACTAGTATTAAACCGCAAAAAACTCTGATGAAAGTACAACGAGAATCAGCGATTGCTTATTCCAATAACAATAATAGTAAGAGAAGGAATATCTCTCATTACTCTAGTACTGTGAATGTATTTCTATCTCATTATTATCCGGCTATGAAAAATGCGCCGTTACCACAAGAAGTTTCAGTCGTGATACTGGAATCGATTAAAAATGCAACAAATTCTTCAGAAAATCTATTCAGGTACTCTATAGGAAAAGACTCGAAGGCTTTATCAGAAGCAAGGAAGAATATGTCTGATTCGCAATTGCATAAATTTGTTTCAGACAAACTCCTAAGCTAAGTGTATTGTGTTAGTTACTCAATCTGAGCAACCATAACTATATTATCTCGTTAAGTCTAGAAATTTATTAAAACAATACGCAAATTTTATTTTAAACCATTATCCCTGTGCGATAACTTGCGAATATATTCCTATGACTACGGCCAGACAAATACAACCAAGTATAGAACCAAACTCAATCCACCGTAATTTATTCATCGTCATAATTAACACAAAAATACTACTTCAAATTAGTGTGTAAGAACGTGAAACTATTGTCTTACCAGTGTAAACAAGATTATTTGTTTTCAATAGCACATAAAATACATAATGTCACCGGGACCCGGAAACAACTGCTGACTCTGGTATTAAATTGCATTATTATGTCTATCTCGGCAAACTAGAGTCGTAATATCTTAACCATAATTTAGGAATTAGCAAATTACTCTTCAGTGTAGGATACTATTTTAGTAAATTGCCATTTTATGGCATAATCTTATATACGATTCTCAATAACCCAAAATAATGTCAAAAATATTTGAGAGAAATTTGCTAAATGGTTCAGTTCTAGCCATAGCAGCAATTACGTTGATAGGTATAGGACTAGTAGCAGCAACCGGAACGCAATCAGTGACCGCAAGTCCAGCAGCGCACAACCTTCCAATCAAAGTGAAAACTTGCAAGGTAGATACAAGCCCAGATCCAGTATCATGTAAGCCTTTGTTAAAATCGATTAAGGACATGCACCTTACATTCGACCTGGAGTTGCAACGTGTCGGTGGAGAAATTGTAATTACTCTGTTTCCTACTGAAACTATACGAGTACCTTAGTTTAGAGCCAGCAGACAGTAATGAAAATACGTCCAGCAACGACAATACTTGCAATTGTGACTGCCACCGGAATAATTGGGATGGTCGCAGTAAGCAGTCAACAAGCGTCTGCATTTGAGATTAAGGACTTTAAGAAACTGACCCTTGCATTTGAAAAGAATGTAATAAGTGGAGTTTGGAATCCGGGGGATTCACCACCTTTACGCGAATTGGTCGATGCTTATGGCCTGGATGTTATGCGAATATTCCTTGGTGGGCCTGACACTATACCCGGTGCGCTGATAGTATATCAGGAAGGAATTTTTACATTGTTCGAACACCAGCCTTCGGGTCATAAACCAGTGTTAAATGACCAGATACAAGAATTCAGACAATTAACCCATGCATTCGAAAAGGCAGTAAGAAGTGCTATCAATCCACCAGATCCAGACTAAATCGCCTATCTTTTTATTTTCATTTCATCTTTAGGGTTGAAAAGACCTATTTGAAAAAGGTAAAATGAGATTAGTAGGTTTATTCAATTTGCAATAAAATCTCATGAACTTACACGTCATCCGTCCAATATTTGCAAATAGTCTGAAACCTGTATCATTGTCCATTACGAATGGCCTATTGAATTAAGTCTTTTATAATTTGTTGCGTACCATGACTAGTAATGTGAACCAATAATAAGTGTCTGAATCTTAAAGAGACGATAACTGAATTGGAATCACTCGGAATCCACACACCTAAACTAAATGACTTAAATGATGTAAATGAAATTGGTAATTTGGTAGAAAATCTCAAGCAGATGTATTTTCAGGAGTACAAGTTTACATCCGTGTTTACAGATTAAAATAATTCCCTGATTCCGTATAATAGCTGCTAGTAGTACCTGAGTTCAAAATAATGGTAGCCGCATAATTTGCCCTCAACTATTATTATTAGTTCATACGAGCCTTATAATAGAAATGATGGGCCCGGAATTGAGAAGAAGACCAGTAGGCGGACAGAGTAGGCCCATCTGTTGTTGAATTCTACCATAAAATTAAGGTATAATATTAACGCGTTAAGCAAGTTTGTTAAATCAAAAGAGTCAATTCTTTGCTGAAAACCTTATGAATAAGTGGTACTTTAGCAGTGGTGTGAGTCGATTAAAAATCACGATAGCGTGTATGATATGTACAATGGCTGGTCTAAGTTTGGTTTTTGCGACGTTAAGTCCAAGCATTTCGCACAATATGACTGCTTATGCAGCCAAATGTAACATTAAAGGTGAACTACTTCCGAATCTGCAGACGGTAGTTCCACAGCAACTTCAGATTGTCAACCAACAGCAGAAAGAAGTCCTGAGACTTTCTAATGGCGTAGCAAATACAGGTATAGGGGCGTGGCAAATGGTGCCAGTAAACCCCGCAGATGTGAATTCTCCTCAGAAGGCAAACCAGCAATTTCTAGATTCTAACGGAAATATTGTGCTTACTTGTCCCACTGGAAGTGTCTCTCAGTATCATCCGGCCCACAAACATTTTCACATAAGTGATGTTGCAAGTTTTGCTGTTCATCCAGGGTCGCCTAATAGTGATGCGCTAGCGGGGTCCTTGAAAGTTACCTCATGCCTAATTGATTGGATTAGACTTGAAGGAAATTCCCCAGACAGTGAAAGAGGATATTCTTCATGTGATTCAGGAGTTCAAGGAATAAGTCCAGGTTGGGTAGACCAATATCATATGGCTTTAGAAGGACAGTCTATTGACATTACCGGAGCACCTGAAGGAAAGTACTTTCTTGTAAGTAAGGCGAATCCCAGTGGCTTCTTTTATGAAACGAATAAAAATGATAATGTAGCCTGGGTTGAATTCAATCTTGTGAGAGACAGCACTGGAAATGCAAAGATCGTGATCACGGGTCATTCTCCCTGCCAGGGTGGCTTGTGTGGTGAGGACTTCCCCAATAGATAGTACTAGACAAGACTGAAAGCCGAAAAAGCGAGGCTATTACCGTTAAGGATGCTTTAGGGCGCCAGCCAGCCATGGCATAACCTGAAATCGTGATTCACAATATCTGGTACTGAGGTATTTTCCTTTCATTTTTGACTAGATAAAAGTTCTGCTTGAGCCATAATGGGATATAAAATTGTTAAATATCCCCCGCGAGCTTATAATTTTGAATCTAAATCAAGAAAATGAAAGAAAGTGAAATACAATTTTGACTGAAGATATTGAACCAAAGAGAAGAGCATATCATTCTATCCAGCTCCAAACCAAGACTCGTAAAACGAAATTAATACTGCTTACACTGGTGTGTGCCGTGGTTACTAATTCTTTAGTAGTTTTCAGTTCCGGTGATTCCCTCTCCATTATGATTGACTTGACTGCTGTATTAACTTCGGGCGCAGCATTGTTTGTTTCAGCAAGCTCACTATTTTTGATTTACTTTAGGAAAAATGAAAGCAAAGTAAATTTTTGGCTTTCCATAGGTTTGGCATTTTGGTTCGCCGCAGAAGTAACTTGGGCATATACTAGACAGATAATTGGAATAGAGCTTCCGTATCCTTCAATTGCAGACGCATCTTGGATTATTGGATACGGCTTCTTGGCTTTTTACATGTATAGAATAATGCGGAAAATGGCAAGTACAAATCCAATCGAGAAAAATCTGGTACTGTTGGTTTCTGTAGCAGTTTCATTGTCGTTGGCGTACGTACTCAACTTAACTTTTGGGGTGGCAGATATTTTAGGCTTCCAAGAAGACATTTTGGCACCAATAGTAAGTTTAAGCTACCCAATTCTTGATGGCATATTGTTGGTCCCTTCTATGGTTATACTTTGGAGCTTACGAAGGGGTGATCCTTCTTCATTTAACTGGCTGCTAATGTCCATGGCCTTTGTATTGTTGGCAATAGGAGATATAGGATTTGGCTACAGCTTTGCACTCGCACCCGATATGGCTGAAGAATCTGAATGGATTTGGGCACTTTTTTACAATACTGGCTATATTTGCATAGCCTTCGGCGTTCTTTATTCCATAGCAGGTGACCGTCGTCAATCTAACGACATTCAAGTTTCCGACAACGTATTGGCAAAACCATGACAATGATGTCCATAATGGGATCTAAATTCTGATCTCAGTCTTGAAGAATTATTAGAAACACGAAAACGGCATCTGAGTCATTCTTGCTCTATTAAGCATGAATGATAGGCAATTAGGGCCCGGCCGTATTGCACCCGATATACTTGAGACGGCGGGCAGAGTTGTATCTTGGAAATCATTTTGAATGCCCAAATATGTTAAAATGCCTCACATCAGGTCAGGCTGCGGGAATATCAGGTACTTATATACGGCCTCTCTGGGCGACCAGTAACATGATAATGGGCGGTATTGCCATGTTGACCCAATACCCTTATATGTAGGCTCTTATTATAGATATGCATGTCAACAACGGTCCTTTTAGGTCAGATACAGGAACAAAAACTACCAAGCACATCACATGTAATGCCATCCGTAGACTTGTGTGAAATATTCAAATGCATTTCAGATGACAAATCACTCACGCTTTTTAATTCCGTTGCTCTTGCGCAGGAGAAGAGCGACATTTTAATTTCTAAATTGGACATGACCCGCAAGCAATTCTATGCAAGAATGGAGCGATTGTCACAAAATGGCCTGATAATGAAAAGAGGAGGACGATATAATCTTACTACGATGGGCAAGATAGTTTACCATCTTCAAAACACCATTGGCAAAGCAGCAGAGGTAAATCGGTGGAAATTGACTACTATCGATACCCTTGTGAGTGAGGCAGCTATACCAACAAATGAGCTTCATACTATGGTTGACAACCTGATAGAAAACAATGAGCTAAGGACTATAGTGCATCAGACATTGCTTCCCTATAACCACTAGTCAAAAGATTATGGTAACAAGAAAATTTCAATTCTAGCTAGATGGAAAAATATAGGGGTAACAAACTGTACGGTCAGCAATTCAGCCTACTACTTCTACTATCCTATCTGAAGGATTCTCGTTGTAATGGTTAGCACTCTCCACTGTACTGTACCTTAATGTACTGCACTACTGCACTATACTGCATTGCCTCAACCTTCTACACCCAATATTTGAATTCGAGAGTTTCTAGTATCAGTAACATAAATCCTGCTGTTATTATTACCGTCAACTGCAATGTCTTCTGGATTGTTTAATTGTTCAGAACCTTTGCCGGGACTCCCCCAACTTGCCAAATAATTGCCAGCAGTATCAAACATTTGAACTTTGGCATTTATCTTATCAATAACATATACTCTTTTGGCGGAATCAACAGCTATGCCCGGCGCAGTTATTGAAAATTCACCCGTGCCATTGCCAAGTGACCCCCATTCTCTGACAAAAGTATCGTTACTATCTAGGACCTGGACTC
>JBIOZE010000164.1:0-8549 GCA_044870745.1 Nitrososphaeraceae archaeon
TATTAGTGATCAGAAATTGAGTATTGCACCAGATGACTGGTTTAACAGGTTCTTTGGGAGTTTCCCGTTTGGACGGAGAGGAGGACGTGGCAATTATTTTGATGACATGTTCAGAGGATTCGATGACATGAGTAGAGAAATGGAAAGAGACTTTGAGGAATCTTTTAAAGATATTGAAACTAAAGCACCAAAGGACTTGGTAAGAGAATATGAAACACCAGAAGGAGGTAAGGTCAGAGAAATAGGACCTTTTGTATATGGATATTCAATGACAATTGGACCTGACGGCAAACCTAGAGTAAAGGAATTCGGAAATGTTAAATCGCCAATGGGTAGGGGGCGTAATCTCTATAAACCCATGATCTCCTCTGAAAGAGAACCACTATCTGATGTGTCAGTAACTGATAATGAAGTAAAGGTCACAATAGAAATGCCTGGCGTTGCTAAAGAAAAGATCAAAGTTAATGCTAATCAGGATCAGGTGGAAATAATAAGTGAAGATCCTCAAAGAAGATATCATGAAATTGTCGACATCCCACCCGAAGCTGATATTGAAACAGTTAGATCCTCTTATAACAATGGGATACTTGAAATAGTTTTCAAAAAGAAAGAACAGAAAAGCCCGAAGGGGAAACAAATCAGAATAGATTAGAATATCTATCTACATACCCCCAAGAGGGGAGTTGCAGTTGAGAAGGATAAATTTGAGTCCAACTAACTTTACTTTCTTTTTACATTTTTTCACTTGATTTTTCTACTAAGAGCAGTGACAAATATCAATGATAACCAAGATTATATATTATTGAATCGAGGAGCCAAATTATGAATATTGAAGAATTTGAAAAGCGAGCAAAATCAATCGTTGAAGATGAACTAAAGAACATAAAAACTATCGTAAAGAATATACCGGATCCTAAAGCCAAAGATCAAGTACACGTACTGGGACTGGAAACAATAGACGCAGATATAAAAAAGAATCCACTTGCGTTCGATGTACTTAAGAACTTCGTCGCCAATTTAATGTTAGAACAACTGAAAAATAAATCTGAAAATATTAATTATGAACAGATAATCGCAAACATGGTTAGTCATATAATGACGTTTTG
Organism: Nitrososphaeraceae archaeon; assembly: GCA_044870745.1. Taxonomy (GTDB): domain Archaea; phylum Thermoproteota; class Nitrososphaeria; order Nitrososphaerales; family Nitrososphaeraceae; genus TA-21. Next base: position 1,107 of record JBIOZE010000164.1, read on the forward strand.
CGTAGGTTACAAAGCGGCCTCTTTAAAATCGCCCAAGAAATATAACAACCTACGAAAAACAAGGCCGACTAAAAAGTATGCTACCAGAAAAAAATAAAATACAATAATCTGTGTAAATATTGCTGACTATTTAGATAATCCGTCGAGAAGAAAACAAATCATACATATTCTTGCGTGACATATTCCCCATTATTCTATCTGAAGTCTGCTGTCAGTGCTATGTACAACAGACTATATAGACCCCACGATCGACCTCGGTTGGCACCGTAAAGTAGCAGTCAATAAAGTATTAGATAGTAAATGGAGACCTGATGTGCAGATGTACCAAGTCTCCAACAATCATGTCAAACGGTACTATTATAACGTCAAAGAAGTATTTACGCCTTTAATCTGTTATCTGAATTGAAATAAGTTAGATTGGACCCCAGGAGTAATCTGACCTGAGGCCCAACGATGAAAAGGTATTTGCTAAGATATTATGGCCAATATAATATTTGAAAGTTAATAGCAGAAGTCTCCTGTATGGTAAGGGGCTTTTTTCGGCCAGTCCCGTATTTGGCCTTTCCCCTTTACCGCAATAGTGCTTCGGGGAACGGGACCGAAACCCGAGACACCATTTATACAGAAGATGACAAATGAAGGGCCGAATAGTATTAAATGATTATATTGACTTTCCAAGATCTAGTAATTGATAATTAAATGAAGCTAAGAGGTTTGACGGTGCCAACCGAACCTCCGGCCTGCTGTTTGTTCCAGAATTTATTGGGTTCCAGCAATAATGCTGCTGGTCTCAAATTATTTTATGTGCCTATATATAACATCAAGTCGACAACTTCCGTAATCTGTCTGGCTCGGTTGGTGGATTAGGCTTGATTCCAATTTCCGCCTCTTTGATTCCTTGGCGTAAATTGCTAGTCCCTAATATTATTTGGCGCCCACGCCTTCCTTAATTTCGCTTGTAATGTTTGTCACAACGTCAGCCGCCCCTCCGATAATTTTCTTAGCTACTTCTCCAGTTTTTGTTCAATAAGCCGGGAGCAACCTCACTAGCATTTTGTCCTAATTGACCCAAAGTTGTATTTGTTGACGCCGTCAGGTTACCAAGTGGTACTGACGTGTTCCCTATAGCAGTTTTATTTTCAATAAGTTGAGTGTTATTACCGAGAACTTGGCTAAGTTGCTCAGAACTCCCTACTGCGCCAGCCGACCCATTGACGGGTATAGACTGGTTCCCAACTCTTTGATTTCCTGCCGCACTACTCATATTCGATATAACATTCTGCGCAAATACATACGTGCTAGTGTGTAGGCTAAAGAGGCAAACAACAACAGTCCAGTTGTTAAGTATATGTGCATATTAATTAATTGATTATAAATGCTTTAAACATTTGTGTCGCGTGAGTCGAGGAGTAAGAACGACAATATGGGTTAATTGTATCTTTCCAGCCAGAAGTGAACTGTCAGAATCTAACAACCAACTAACTGGACTCCAAGAATAGAGCGATACTGCGACCCTGGGTTGCTAAATTATCCATGGCAAAATGATAGAAAGGAACGCTCGCGTTCTTAGGGGGTTAGATTGGGAAGATTAATACCATTCATTTCGTCAAATATTTGGATAAGAAGCAAGCAAATTCTGATATAGTACCAACTCATGGAGAGGCTTAAAACTTAAAACCAGATTTCTATCACTTGGTAATACTCGATGTCAGAATGCCTGAAATCAATGGTTTTGAATTATACCATAAATTTAAGTCCAAAGACCCAAATATTAGGACATTATTTCTCACAGCACTGGGTGATGTAGAGGCTTATAATACTACTTCGAACAAAGTATATCCTGTGATGGGTGAGAGACATTTCGCTAAGAAACCTATAAGGAATGGTGACCTTTTAGAACAAGTTTATTCAATCATGAATTGAAATACAAAAAAGACTAAGGCTGTATTTGCCGACAAGCAAAAAACTTAAGAAATCAACCGTAGGAAACTGATCCGTCAGCATTGGATCAAGCGGCAGAAAAATACTAAACTCATAAAACATCGCGGCTGATAATCCTGAAATAATCTAATATTTATCAAGGTAGTCGAAACAGGCCGACTTGGCAATGTCAATTCTCTTTCTGCAATTAATGGAGTTAACCGGTAAGAAGAAAAGAACTAGAAATGGGGAATGGACAGTCTTAACAAAAATTTGCTTATTAGAACTTGTGTAAACAGTCAATTGAAATAGATAATGTAATTTAGATAAATAATCTAGGCCTTAATGCTGTGATAAATGAAAGATACGTTTTCCTAATTATCGGCATTGCCTTCTTGACTCTTGCTCTTATCTCTGTTCTGCCCCCGGTTCATTCCAGTAACAGTAACAAGGAAAGTGAAGTGGCTGCTACGGGACAGATTTCAAACAGTAAATATCTCACAGTATCAGCAATTTCGTATGCGAGAGACGATGACAAAGTAAACATCACTGGGACAATTACTAATATCGACTCAAAAGATTCGTTTAATCGAATTGTTGCAGTAGCCGAACTTTACGATCGCGACAACCGTCTTATAACAGCTGTGTCAGGGCTTGCAAATTCTGCTACTCTCGAGCCCCAACAACAGACGGTTTTTGCAATTACAGCAACCATACCCTCTAACGACGAGATAGGACGTTATGCAGTCCTTCCAGGTGGTTCGGCCGTCGAAGATTAGTGGCAAGATGACCAACTCTCACGTATTCCACCTTAAACTTAGAATAAGACCCTCATCAAACTATTAAATATTTTTTGCCACATATTATATCATGCAACGCCGGACTAGTACAACAAAGCTAGATGATTTTAAAATTGATGCAACTAGCACTTACAACGAATTTAAGGAGTTTAAGGGAAAAAAATATACCTGCATGAGAGTTGGAGGCAGACATGCATGGTACTATGATAAAGGCGAATGGAAAGAGAAAAAAATAGCGCCCGATAAATGGGAGTTCAGCTACAATGTTAGAAAGAGGAGAGCGTGGGACGCTCCGCAAGGCTCGGGCGTTCCTGTTGGAACACAATATCATTGGTATATCCTTGCAGATCAAACAGTAACGAAGCTGGACGCAAATAATTATTCTACCTCCATGACTGGTCTTAAATACAAATTGGCACATAAACGAGCTGAAAGAAACTACTGGAGCGCATCTGAAAGTCAACAAAGAAGTGCTCTCATCAATATCCTACAAGAAACGATCCACGAGTTAAAAAGGGCTGAGCGTTTAGAGTCCTATGATGTAGGGATCTGAATTCCTTCTGCCCAAGGCACTGTTGGTCAAAGGCAACAGCGATTGTCTTCAACATAAGGAAGAAAGATGCGCAACTGTTATGAGACGGGTCTAATTTCAAAACACAATCTGATACACATTATTCATTGAAAGAGAAGATATGACAAAAATATTCGGCTCTTTAAAAGTACTATTACTTGGGGTTGACTATGGCTTCTAGTATTGAACGATTCGCTCCTTTTTACATCGTTATTCACTATTAGGATAAGGACAACGGGATTGACTTACATGACAAGTCTGTTCTTAAGTCCGGATGTTTGTTCAGATTTACCTCTACGCTGGCCTTTATCAACTCTTCTTCACTGTCGATGTATCTTTACTAAGTCAAGAGGGCTGCTTCTAAATGTTACCAATAGATCTACTAATTCACCATGATTAGGGGTTTCACTTTTTTCTTCTTCTGGTTCTCCTGGATCTTCTGAATCTTGCGGCTCTGGATTTACATCGCTCGGATCAGGTTCAACTTGACCAATCATTTTCGAGTATTCGTTCAACCATCCATTCATTAATATTATAAACAACGACAATGAATATTATAATTATAGTTCGGGTGGCAAAAGTACAAATGGGTACATCGCTGATGTAAGTTAGTATCCAGAAACATTCAGTTTTTAGGCACTTTATCATATTTAATTCAAAAAGATGGAAACAATATGCCGATTAGGTAATTTCGATTGCGTTCTAATCTCCTCGACGTCTAACTCTAAAATAGTTTATTGTTAAATTTGTACAATTATGGTAATAGCTAGAATAGTTCGATCGTCTTCGATCTTGTTAGATTTGGCAGGTACATTTTGTATATGAAACGCTCAAGCAAGGGTCGTAAAGCAGTAAAATCGAAGCCACAAGCTGAACAGGAAGTAGGAAGAGGAAAAATATCTGAGAATGGAAACATATTCTTTTTCTATAGACCAAAAATTGATGCGCAGGAAGTAAAGGGAATTGAAAATGTTCAGAGGTTCTATATGGTTATGTCTCCAGACAACTCCAAGATAACTAGAGTGTTTCTAGTAGGACAGAAACAGCTTCCTGAAATTAGAGAAGGACAGTCTAGCTCAGAAGAAAGGAATTGGGCACTTAATGTTCTTACTACTCCTAATGCGGAAGATATTCGGAAAGAATTCCTTCCTGCAGAATACAGGACTGAAACTAAAGGAACAAGAAGAATGGGTGGCGCAGTGCCCGCAGGAGAAGGAAAATATTCAATTGTAGAGCACGAGGGACATACGGAGCTAGCATACATTCTAGAACTTCCAGAAGTACCAGGGGTTACACAAAAGGAATTTCAGATAAAAAAAGAAGCAAGCTACGTCATTTCAGTTAAGAATCCCGAGATTCAAGTAGGAGGATATACTTCATTTCTTGACAGAAAGCCAGACTATCCTAAAACCCTAAAAGAAAAATTTGGAGACAGGCGTTGGATAAGTGTTGATGATCCCCATCTACTTGACTATAAAAACGCGCAATTATTGCTAATTGGAGCTAGAAAGAAAGATGTTGAGGAAGAGCTTGGTATTGATATAGATGACGAAAAAGAAACGGCTAACACCGCAGAGCTATTCAAGGAGCTTAAAATACTAAAGGACCAGACACCGCTCAAACCACTTTTTGACGGAAGATTTCCAGTTGAAGGTGAAATTCCCATGGTACAGGAAATAAAAAAACTTTCATCCGAAGAAACACCAGGAAGAGGTGGTAAGATTGGGGGTAAAATCGCTTCCAGTTCTTCAGTTTCAGCTTCTGCCGTGGCCAAAATTCTCTCAGGAATTAGATTCCCAAAAAACAAGCAGGAACTTGTAGAATATGCTGAACAAAATAAAAATAGAGTGTTCAACTCTGATATCCTAATTCTGACTTTAAAGGAACTGAATGAAACTAGATTTGATAATATGCATGACGTTGAAAAGGCATTGGGTGAAATCAGATAAGTCTGTCATGAACCAAGACTACTGTAATCACCAACGGTCACTGTAGTAGCAGATTTGCTAAGCTTATTCTAAGATACCCTACCATGGAACATGAGAGAATTCCTGACATATATTTTCACAGACCACTCTGCTTGCCAAGGTGGTCCAACTTATTTCATTTCATTATTGTTTAACAATATCTAGTCTCCAAGTCTATGCGCTCAACTAGCCAATAGATTGGCACAAGTACTTTTACCACCGCTAGTAACTTTATCGTCTTGCGAGTAAAAAGATTTTAGACTGGGAAACCAAACTGTGTTACGCAGTTGTAAAACAAATTCAAAAAAATCTGATGGGACTAGACGGGTTCGCCAGTAGATGGCTGATTCTTATCCCTTTTGACCGCTGTTGGTTCATGAGAGGCTACTTTTTCTGGCGACATCGGATCTTTACTACCTGATTCGTCAGTTCGTCCATAGTCTTCAGCCCTTTCTTTGCCTTTCTCCTTTTCATATTCCTCGCCGAGGTCCCTATCAGGATCTGTTACTTTCTTAGCAACAGCCTTCGCTCCTGCTTTTAATTTGTCGAATGTATCTTCGGCTTCTTCTGCCATACCTTTTGAATGTCCAACATATTATTTTAAACTATTTATGACAAGATTTGTTATAATCTTGATAATTACTGGGGGAGCGTTACTCCTACTCTGAAACGGACATTCTAGATAATATGTCAGTGTGAACTACCATCCCTAGAGCTCGTTTAAAACCTTTCAGAGAGATTATTTAAGAAGCCTGAGCAAGAACAGAATCTTTTAAAAGGCTTGGTGATTGTTTGCTCTTTCCTTAAATTTCAGATTTCGGGGCGGTGTCCTGAGTCGGTAACCACAACAAGGACAAAACAATTCCGGCCATTCGATAAAGATTTCACAAACTTGGCATCTCTTTTGCCCATTGACATACCTTCCTTCACCTACTGGCTTTTTCACTCTATGACGAAGACATATTCCTTTACAACCCATCTAATACACAATTGATTAAGTTTCATAATATAATAACAGGTTGTCTCTCGAGTGTAGCATTGAGTACGACTGGCTTCAGCAAATAACTAGTTTGAGAAAGATGAGGGTACGTCACCGTGCATATTTATGGATGGGGAATAAGAGAGCACCAGATTCATTATCAGCCATTCCGGAGCTATTTCAGGTCGCGAACATTCTTGTATCCTGAGGAGCCTTCTGGTTTGCTTGCAACACCAATGATTCTTTCTTTTGTAACCCCAACTTTATCTACATCCCATTTACTTTTCTTCCCGTAAGCTGACTTCTTGAACGACTTGAAGTCTTGTTCAAATTGTTCAGGTGGTGGCTCTTTACCGAAATGATATTTTGATTCAATCTCTTCGCGAGTTTCAAGCAGCCACAGAACTTTTCCATCGTAAGTGTCAGCAAAATACTTTGGGATCCAGAATTTTTTCTTCTTCACTTTACCACTATCAAGGCGTATATAATTTTGAGATATCTTGTTTATTTCGCCAAGATTTTTTCCGTCGTTAGATTTGACCTTCTTTCCTTTAAGCTGTGCCCACAGAATAGTTGGACCTTCTGACACAATATTAGAATGGTAATGATCTGATATAAGCGATTCGAGCAACAAGTAATACAACCAATAAATTCGATAGTGCATAAAAATAATAGAATTGGTAGACGTACTTTCATGGGATAAATCCATCGATAAAGATGTTAAGACTAGTGACGACAAAAAAGTAGGAAAAATCAGGGCTATAACAAGTGAATTTATTCAAATAGAGAAAGGAAAATTAGACAAGAAATACTACTTTGTGCCAAAGCACTATATTCAAGGTTATGATGGAGAGCACATCTGGTTAGCGATAAACGAAGATGAAGTAAAAGAATTTGAATCTGAGAAAGAGCTCTCTGTTTCTAGCTTTGACAATGAAAAATATCGGGAAAGGAAATTGGCCGTAGAGAGCCAACATCCGGAGTTCTCATCAATAATCCCTTCTTATTCAAGTTCGGTAGGTCAAAGTCAAGTGGGTATGCCATGGGATAAAGTTATTGGTAAAGATGTAAAGTCAGCAGATGATAAGGACCTCGGAGAATTACAAAGTGTTTCTTCAGATTATGTTGAAATAAAAGAAGGTACTGTTAGCAAGAAACATTACTTTGTTCCAAAGACGTATGTTCAAGAATATGATGGTAAGAAAG
>JBIOZE010000165.1:0-7589 GCA_044870745.1 Nitrososphaeraceae archaeon
TTTTCTAAAAAATCTCCGTATCCACATCCAACATCAAGATATGTAGGCTCTGGTGATATCGATTTTGCTATGGCTACCAATCGCATAACATCAACTCTTCTATATGCAAAATAGCTTCCACACAAAAGAGGAAATATGAAACGGTCATGAAAAGAATAATGGTTATTCCTTTTAAATTCATCATATTTTGAATATGCTTTGTACAGTTCATCGATCTTAAATGGCATACATTAGTTGATTTAAATTCAACTTGACAGACTTAATAGTTTACACTTGTAAAATTAATCCTAAAGAGTAATGTACTTATTTACTAATCCGTCCAAAAGGCTTATAAGGTTCTAGTCTAACTTCTTTGTATGGCACGTTCATTTGAAGAATGGTGGAGTTCTGTCCCAGTTGATTTGAAACAAAAAGCTCGGAAGGGTGACGAAGCAAACAAGCCGTTATTAAACCAAGTAAACTATGTTCTATTGCATCTTCATTTGGCAGGGAAGCATGATGCAAAGCCTACCCATGAAGAGCTAAAGGATTGGCTTCATAGTGGCCAAGTAGACGTATTAAGAATGGCTCCGAAAAAGTAATAAAAACTAATTCTTAACTTATTTTTCTTTTTACTGTATATTATAACACCGTTTTGAATGAGACATAGGGTTTAAATAGTTTCGAACATATGCACCTTTAGTGAATTAATGAATGCCAATTGCTATACTACCAGATGTTGATGAACAAAGGTGTATTGGCTGCGCACTATGTGTAGAAATTTGCACCGCTCTCGGGCCAGATGTATTAAGAGTAAAACCAGTTGAAGGATGGAAGAGAGGTAAAGCATTTGTCTTCTATCCAGAAAGATGTATTTCAGATGGTGCATGTCTTGGTGTATGTCCAACACATGCAATATTCTGGATGAGGCCAATGGAATATACTTCAGGACAGCCTGTTCCTCTACACAAGAATGGTGTCTTCGACAAAGGCTGGGAAGAAGGCTAAAAGCAGCATCTTCATTCCACTATTTTTTACTTTCGTTCAAGAATATTTTAGGGCTAAATTTATTTTCGTAATCTGTGATTTTGCTTACTAGTTGAAGGGTATAATCAATTTCGTCTATGCCTTCTAATAACAACTTTTTTTTCATAGAGTCTATTGGAAATTTCATAACCCTTTTAGGTGTCGATACAGTTTGTTCCATTAATTTGACTTCAACAAGATCATCAGTTTTGAACAGATGATCAATTTCCTCACCACTTAGTACAATCGGCACTAATCCTGTTTTGAAGCAATTGTTGTAAAAAATGTCCGCAAACGAAGGAGCCAAGATCACTCTAAAACCATAATCAAATAAAGCCCATACTGCATGTTCCCGCGAACTACCACATCCAAAATTTTCTCTGGTTACCAAAATTTGCCTATCCTTATATAGAGGATCGTTCAATACAAAATCTGTTCTTAAGTCACCGTTTTGATTAAACCGCCAATCATAAAAAAGAAAGTTAGCATACCCACTTTTTTGCACTAATTTCAGAAACTGTTTGGGTATTATTTGATCAGTATCTACGTTCATAATATCTAAAGGCGTTACCTTACTTACGATGCTTCTAAATGGATGCATGCTTTATTGTTCTCAATCTTTTATTGTCCTCAATTTATATCCACTCTCTTACATCAAAGAATTGTCCCTTGATTGCGGCTGCCGCAGCCATAATCGGGCTTACAAGATGTGTTCTACCTCCACTACCCTGCCTTCCTTCGAAGTTTCTATTTGACGTACTAGCACAACGTTCTCCTGGAGCAAGTATATCAGGATTCATACCCAAACACATACTACAACCAGATTCTCTCCATTCAAAACCAGCGGTCTTGAAGATCCTGTCCAAACCCATTTTTTCTGCTTCCATCTTTACCCGTTGTGACCCTGGAACTATCATTGCTCTCACCTGGGGAGAAACTGTTCTACCTTTCACTATTAACGAAGCTTCTACTAGATCCTCAATTCTCGAATTTGTACATGACCCTATGAAAACTCTGTCCACCTTGATATCAGTTATAGGCGTTCCAGGTTTAAGATTCATGTATTTCAATGCACGCTCAGCCATTTTTTTCTCGTTTTCATTTCCTTTTGCAAATTCGTCAGGAGAAGGAATTGTATCTGTTACATCCGAAACCATCGAAGGATTAGTCCCCCAACTGACTTGAGGAGCAAGCTGATCAACAATCAATGTCTCAGTTTTGTAAAATTTTGAATTCGGATCACTCTTCAGTTTTCTGCAAGATTCAATTAATTGCTCAAGATATTTCCCTTTTGGAGCATATGTTCTTCCTACTAAATAATTCAATGTTGTCTCATCCGGTGCTATCAAACCAGCTCTGGCACCAGCCTCAATAGACATATTACAGATAGTCATTCTTTGTTCCATAGTTAAAGTTGATATAGTCTCTCCTCGGTATTCAATAACTGTTCCAGTTCCGCCTGCTGATCCGATTTTGCGTATGATTGAAAGTATAATGTCTTTGGATGTAATAGCATGAGGATTTCTTCTACGACCAAGAATATTTACCAAAAAAGATTCTGGTTTATTCATCCATAAACTCTGGGTAGCTAAGACATGCTCGACATCACTGGTGCCTATTCCAAAGGCAAAAGCACCAAAAGCTCCATGAGTTGAAGTGTGACTGTCTCCACAAACAATTGTAGTCCCGGGGAGAGTGAAGCCTAATTCAGGACCGATTACATGAACAATGCCTTGAGAAGGACTATCTATATCAAAAAGAGAGATACCAAATTCCATACAATTTCTTCTTAAAGTCTCAATCTGGATCTTCGACGTCTGGTCCAATATTGGAAGTGATCTATCTGTTGTCGGTATATTATGATCTACAGTGGCAATAGTCAAGTCTGGTCTTCTGACTCTCCTGCCTGCTTGACGCATACTTTCAAAAGCTTGAGGTGAAGTTACTTCATGGATTAAGTGTCTGTCGATGTAAATCAAGGATTGTCCACTTTCATTCCTTTCTAGTTTACTTCGATCCACATCTACAACTACATGCTGGCCCCAGATTTTTTCAAATAATGTTCTTTGCATGAATAATTATGTTCTGTCTAGATACTACTCGAAATATAACTATATTCCGGTAATTTTCATAAAACACCACGAATACTTAAATCTGGTATTGTTTGAGCATATTACAAATGCTTCCACATACAAATAAGCAGGATGAATTTCTTCTTGAAAGTATCAAGAAAGGTACCACTACATGTGCATTAACTTGCAAAGACGGTGTAGCATTAGCTGCAGATACTAGAGCCAGTGCAGGTTTTTTTATAGCAGATAGACACGTTATGAAAATTCAGAAAATAGATCACCATATAGGCATGACTATGGCAGGTGGTGTAGCTGATGCTCAAAATCTAGTTGACTTGTTAAGATATAATGCGAATATCTATAGATTATCCAACAAGAAACCAATACCAATTAAATCTGCAGCGAGACTCTGCTCAAATGTACTATTTAATCAAAGATATTATCCATATTATGTACAAATTATTCTTGCCGGTTATGATGAAAGTGAGGGTGCACAGGTCTATAACATCGACTTGTTCGGATCCATGACTACTGAGAAATTCATATCCACCGGTAGTGGATCGCCTGTAGCGTATGGTTATCTCGAGTCAGAATATAAGGAAGATGTCAGCGTAAATGAGGCTTATAAGACAGCAATTCAGGCTATAGCAGCTGCAATAAGAAGAAATTCAGGCACTGGTGACTTTATAAATGCCGTTATCATAGACAAAGATGGCTATCGAGAGGTATCCAAGGAGTTGAAAGAAGCTGTTGGAGCGGTTTATTAGCTGTGAATTAGCTTTGTCCTGATTCTATTACCTATAGAAGTAAAAAGACTGTATTTACTGAAAACGACATTGTCAAAGTTTCATGTGTTCTAATAATGTGCTCTGGTCTTCTGCAAATGTTTCAGCAAATTTCTTGTCCAGGACCTTTCTCAATCGCTGCGCACGTACTACACCAAAGCCAGGAATTTTAGCTAGTTCTGCAGTAGAAGCATTTAGGGCCCTGGATGGAGTATTAAATTCTTCAAGCATTCGTTGAGCTAGTTTGCTTCCAACTCCTGGTAGAGAAGAAAGAATAGACAACTGTTGCAAGTACTCCGATCTATTTTTCCTTATCTTTCGCAAAAGAGGTTCATTAATAGAATTTTCCTGTGAGGCTTTGTATGCCATTGATATAAGTAGATCAGTGGTGTGCTTTGCTGATGGCGTGTTGATCAAAGGAATTCTGAAGTCTAAGATTATTGTACTAATTGAACTATAAATCAAAGGACTTTTTTCATAGTATTTTCGTGCCTTCTCTGATTCATCCAATAGCTCCAGATCTTTAATGTTTCCTTCAATAATCACAATTGGAAAAGAAAAGTATTTTATTAATTCTGAGCACTGAATAAACAATCTTCCGTCGTAAATAGAATTTATAAAGTCGTGTACGGTTTTTCTTTCTACCGCCGTGTTAGAAGAAATTATATAATCACCAACCTTGAGAGTCGCAAAATCTACTGTTATTCCACCTTTAATTAAAAGCTCAGGAATACTACTAACTCTCTCTCTCCGATCTACTGCAATTCTAGGAGACACATAGAATATGACTGCAAGAGTGGTTAAATACCTTAATTACAAGCTTCCGAAATCATGCTAACTATTTTAAGCCTCAGGTGGGATTTGGACCCACGACCTAAGGTTTACGAAACCTTCGCTCTGCCAGGCTGAGCTACTGAGGCAAATATATCTTGTTCTAGATAACATTTGCCACATTTAATATAGATTTAATTTTATCCATTCCCTGGAACAGACCGATCCTACCATGAACAGTTAATTTACATATTTGAAATCATCATAATACTAGCTAAAAGATAAGATAAGTTCTGATTTTTTTCTATTATAAATGAAAAGTGTGAGATGATGCAAGACTAAATATTAGATGGATTTGAAGGATTAGCACATGAAAATCTCGATATCGGGCATTCGAGGAATTTATGATGATGATCTAACTCTTCACGATGGAGTAAAATTTTCCAGATTATTCGGTTCCTACATTAGTAAATTTGGTACTAGTACCTGCTTGCTTGCAAGAGATACACGACCATCCAGCGATGCATTACTTAAGGTAGTGTCTGCCGGCCTTATGGAACAAGGCATAAACGTATTCAATTTGAATGTAGCACCTACGCCGATAGCATTCAGGGAATCAAGGAAGTATAAATCTGCACTTATAGTAACAGCTTCCCATAATCCACTTGAATGGAATGGCCTAAAATTTGTTATCGAGGGCAGGGGTATTTTTGAGGACGAATTAGAATCCATGCTCAACGCATCTGTTTCTCCTGCCATTACATTTGGAAAGATGCATCCCATTTATTCGAGCTATATACAAGATGTTGTAGACTTGATCAAAGTAAATGGCTATGATGACAATATTGGTAGAGAAAAAACCATAGGTTTTGATCCTGGTGGAGGTGCTGTATGTCGATATGTACCGGAATTATTCAAGGCTCTAGGTCAAAAAAGCTATTCTATAAATGACATAGAAGGAATATCCTCAAGAACACCAGACCCCACATCTGATGAACTAATTGAATTGCGTGAGCTTGTAACTACCAGCAAACTTGACTTCGGATTTGCATTTGATATGGATGGAGATAGACTAGTCGTAATAGACAAGGTTGGAAAAAAACTAGCTCCAGATCTCACCCTTCTTCTCTGCATAGCAGGTACCATTCAGCATGGCATGAAGAAGTACGTTACAAGCATAGACACAACTAACGCCGTCTCTGATATAGTGAAGTTGTACGGTGGGTCTCTTAGTTATTCAAAGGTAGGTGAGGCAAATGTAGTTCAAGCTATGATGAAAATTAATGCTGAAGCCGGAGGAGAAGGAAGTAGTGCGGGTTTCATTATGCCTGAATTTAACATGTGTAGGGATGGTATGTTATCAGCATCCATCATTGCTTCATTAAATGATAAATCAATTAATGAAGCTAAAAGCCTAGCATCTAGATATGAGATAATCAGAACAAAGATCCCAGTAGACCCATCGAGAGTTTCGATTTTAATGCAAAAGTTGAACGACAAATTTAAGAGTGAATCCTACGACCTACTCGAATTAGATGGTATTAAGGCTGCGGTAGATGATGATTCTTGGATTCTGATTAGGCCGTCTAACACAGAAAATGCTCTGAGGATCTCTATTGAATCACTACAGGGCAACGCTTCGGCACTTTACAAAAAAATTGAACATACGGTCCTGTCTATCCATGACCAAATTAAATGAAAAAGAAATTGTAGATCTATTCTTTTTACGCATTGTAAAAAAATCCATCTACAAAGGCAGCAGAGACGACGTGGTAATTATCCCCCTCAAATTCAGGCAAGAAAAGGCAAATCTGGCATTGAAATGCGATATGCTAGTGGAGGGCACTGATGTGCCTGATTTGATGCAACCATGGCAAATCTCTAGAAAAAGTGTGTTGGCCTCAGTTAGTGATTTTGCTGCAAAGGGAATAAGACCAAATTATTGTCTGATATCTATCGGGATTCCAAAAAGCTATGACAAAAATGATATTGAGAGCCTAATACGCGGATTTCAAAAGGCTTCAAAAGAGTTTAAAGTCGAAATCATAGGGGGAGATACTAATCAGTCGAAAGAATTGGTTATTGATTGCGCCTTGACAGGTCTAATCAATACAAATACTAAGAATATACCTCCACGGCATGGAGCAAGACCAAGTGACCTCATTGTTGTTTCAGGAAAATTCGGTTATACTTCGTCAGCTTTCAAAATTCTATCATCGCCATCTATGACAGCAACTCGTAAATTTAAGTCCAAGGCACTATCTTCCATTCTTAATCCTAAACCTAATTTCAAATTCGGATTTGCATTAGCAAGTTTTTTTTCATCTTCAATGGACTCAAGCGATGGACTCTCCGCTTCATTGTACGAGTTGGCTCAACAAAGTAATGTTGATTTTCTAATAAGCAACTTGCCGACATCGAAGGATGTCTATAGCTTTGCTCTATGCAACTCATGTTCTATCGAGGACTTGGTTTTTTTTGGTGGAGAAGAATATGAAACTGTAGCCACTGTGCCAAGATCAAAATTCAGACACATGGAATCAAAAGCTAGAGGAAAGCAGATCAAAATGTATGCAATAGGAGAAGTAACAGACAAATCTGAAACTATGGGAGGAAATGTGTACTTGAACCTTAGTGTCGACGGGACACAAAGGCGACTACTAAAGAACAAGGGCTATATGCATTTTTCTTCTCAGCACAATGAGAAATATCGATACGAATCACAAATACAAAATTATTAATTCTTCTATACCCTTCTTCCTCTTCGTCCACCAGGCTTTCTTGTAGTATCATGCGGTATTGGAGTGACATCATCAATTCGACCTATTCTAAAGCCTGCTCTAGCAAGAGCTCTTATGGCTGCTTGGGCGCCTGGACCAGGTATACGGGGTCCTACTCCGCCAACCGCCCTAACTCTTATGTGAAGAGCATCTATACCTTTTGACTTTGCAATATC
>JBIOZE010000166.1:0-61587 GCA_044870745.1 Nitrososphaeraceae archaeon
TTTTCGTTTTGGCGTAATGAGTTCACCATTGGATGGAATCCGGTGATAACATTCAGCTATTGCATTAATATACCATTTGGATGAGAATTTGATTAATTGACATTCTTGTTGCAAATATCAGATATCCATATTGGGAGTCTTTATGACCACCAATCTGGCCTTAATAAGTACCTCAAAGAGGTAAATTTGCTGGGACATGAACGTACTATCATAACTGGAGATACCACGATGAAGGTAAATTCCCTGACCCTAAGCACACAATTATAGAATTAACACCAAGTTGCCAACAATTAATAGTTATATCTGGTAATCATGACAATAGTTATTCTGGTTATTTGCTGTTCAAGAATTTCTTTGAAATAACTCTACGAAAGGATGACATAGTACTTAGAACTCTTGGCACAGTAAGACCTGAGAGAAGATGGAGAAGTGGGATTTCGATTATTACCACGGATGGACAAAACTGGATAAATATTAAAGGGCAGCGGAAGAAATCCCGATTGATACATATCATTACTAAATTGGAATACCCTAATACTGGAACACATAAATTAATCATACTGGATGCAGGTGATACCCTTAGGGCATCTATAGCAGCGGGAATGAATCTCGTACTAGAGATAAACACAAACCCCGGCTATGGAATCTAGTTGATTTGCAGATCGGATATGCAGGCACAGAAAGTTCGTCTAGGTTCATAAGATCTTCAAAAATTCTTACAATATCGTTAAAATAAGAAAGAGAGAAATGAACCAGACTCTAAAACTATTTAGACTCCCTCTATCCGATCTTGTTTTGAGCTATTGACCTTTTGTTAATCATTAGCAAGATCACATTAATCCTTTCAACTTTTGAAAACCATTTGATGCGAAATAATAACATTTTTATCGTTATTAACAGCACTGAATTGATAACACTACTTGTTTGAGGTTTTTATAGATGGGGCTAGTAGGGGTAACCCGGGCTTGGCAGGAATAGGAATTGTACTTTATAGCGGAAATAAGAGGATACTCAGCTATCGAGAATTTATAGGACTAAAAACAAACAATCAGGCTGAATATCATTCTTTAAAGCGGGCATTGCAGCTAGCAACTCTTATTTGCACTCGAATAGGTGTTCTCTCTGATAGTAACTTGCTAATAAACCAAAGACTAAAAAAATACAAGATAAGAAATATGCATCTTAAGACTCTCTCGAGAGAAGTTACAAATCTTGAAAATTTGTTTGAGGCGATCAAATACAGACATATTTCAAGAGAAGAAAATATGCAAGCAGACCGAGAGGCTAACTATGCTATTGACGATTATATTAAATATCAAAAGCCTGATAATCTATTGGGCAGCGGTGAGGATTCAGAGTTAGACCAATACGAAAATTTTTGAAAATGAGGAAAAGGCATTAGACTGAGCTGCCAATTTTTTACTATTATTCGTTTTTCATGATATCTAAACTGTATACTTCACAACTTCTCGAAATGAATCCTCAGAATATGTGGAAACATTGACTCGATAAGTAATTCATGAATTTGTACGTCCAAGATTATGGTAGCATCAGAAGCGTCATTGAATGAAGTATGTGAAGAGATATGCTAAAATGCTAACGTATTTTGAATTCTTTAAAGTAATGTGGGTACTTATATCTATATATTTATTCTAGTATCCCATTTAGATCAATTTAGGTTTTTTTCGAGTCAAAATTAGTAATTTTCGGTTAAGCGTAGGAATGATTATCTAATTCATGTCGACAGGCTTTGTGCGGGCTGCCGAGTCTTAAATTGAATTCGTCTGCAAATATGGTGCTACAAGATACACATTATGGGACAAGGTTTATCTAATGTTTTTTTCGATAGTGTTGTTAACTTGTTGGACGAACGGGGATCACGTTTGCCTGGTGCTATTAAGGATATAGCTATTGTTGTAACAGGCGTAGTAATTGTCTGGGGCGTCCTACACTTTATTTTCCCCACAGGGAATCCATTTTACATAGTATCTAGCGGAAGTATGATTCCGACTCTAAACGTAAATGATATATTGGTAGTTGGAGATGCTGGTTCTTTTGGCGACTTACAAGTCGGCGATGTAATAGTATTTCACAGACCCGCTGGAGAAGATAGAGTAATAGTTCATAGGGTTTCAGAAATTCAAATAGATTCAAGGGGCCAGAGAGTAATAACTACAAAAGGTGATGCTAATCCTGCCGCTATTCCGGGAACGGATTTTCCCATTCGAGAACCTAATTTTATTGGGAAGGTAAAATTTGTAATTCCTGCATTGGGTATGATTCCAAAAATTCTTAGCCCACCTGTAAATTATGTGATTATCGGGATAATTATTGCTACTTTATTTGTTACAAAACTGAGGCGGAGTTCCAAGGGGAAGCAGGAAAAAAGAGACAAGAATTTTGAGCCTAAAAATAAAGACTAATTATTAATGAAAACGAGACAATTACCTTGAGAAATGAAACCTTTTCACCCTTCTGATGATGTTCACTATCCGTTAATGAGGCACATTATTTTGGATATTAAATTAATTAAAATGGATTTACCTTTACTAAGCCAACATGTTTATCAATATATGGTACTAGAAGGATAGAGGAATTCTCTTGGGAATTCCTGAAAAAATCAAGGCTATTGAGGAAGAAATTCATAAGACTCAAATCAATAAGGCTACTGAATTTCACATTGGAATCCTGAAAGCGAAAATAGCGCGACTAAGGCGGGAGATGGACGAGGACAAGCATGGAAGAACTATTGCTTCAGGAAGAGATAATGTTGGGTTTGATATCAGGAAGTCAGGTGATGCTTCTGTTGTACTAGTTGGATTACCAAGTGTTGGAAAATCCACAATTCTTAATTCTTTAACAAATGCGAATTCTGAGGTAGCGTCATATCACTTCACAACATTGACAGCTGTACCGGGGATGATGGATATTTATGGTGCCAAGATACAAGTTATAGATCTCCCCGGGATAGTAGAGGGTGCTTCAAAAGGTAAAGGTATGGGGAGAAGAGTTCTATCCGTAGCTAGGAATGCTGACCTGATACTAACTGTTTTAGACGTGTTTCAGTTAAACCATCTCAAAATTCTTGAGAAGGAGCTCGGACAAGTAGGAATTCGGATCAACCAGAACAAACCAGATGTAACTATTGAGAAGACTCGTTCTGGAGGACTTTTTGTCCAGACACAGAAGCCGCTAAGAATGTCCTTAAATTTGGCAAAGGAAATTCTCCGAATCCACGGGTTGCACAATGGTAGAATCATGATTAGAGAGCCAGAACTAAGCGATGAGCAATTAATAGACGTCATGCTGGGCAATACTCTCTACATTCCATCAATATTGGTGGTTAACAAAATTGATTTGGTCGGTAAGAACTATGTGAATGAGATGCTTTCGAAAATACCAAATGGAAGCGTTCCCATTTCAGCAGATAAAAAAATTAACATCGATTTGCTCAAACGACTGATCTTTAAGAAATTGGATTTTATTAAAATTTTTCTAAAACCACGAGGAGGCCAGATCGATTATCGAGAACCATTGATAGTCAAGAGAGGAAGTACCGTAAGAGATGTTTGTAACAAGATACATAGAAATTTTGCGAAGGATTTTAGATTTGCATATGTGATCGGCCATAGTGCGAAGTTTAGTGGGCAAAGGGTCGCATTGGACCATACACTGCTTGACAGGGATATCCTAACCATCGTCAAGAATTAGTCGTTCAATTTGTCAGTTGAAGTACTTATATGTACTCTCAATCTTTGTGGAAAGCTTAAAATCTATCCTGAATTAACGCTTAGATGTTAGTGAACCATATTTAATGAAGTATCCTAAAGTTGTGCTGAGCGCGGATAGAACTCTGATGTCCCCATACAGGGGGATATCTTTAGCATCTTTCTTTGGGTGCGCTCCTGCAATTGATCCCAATAGATCGCACAATTCAATTCTGTATAAAGTGTTGCAAAATCAAGTCACTCCTCGAGTATTATTTGATTTCATCTGTAATCCAATATCGCATACTGCTGGCCGGGCAGACTATGCTCCTTACGGATTAAGGAAAGTTGAAGCTTCTCTGATACGAGATGGCTACAGTAGAGAAGATGTTGTAGTAGCGCATCCTGATCACATAGAGCGATTTATTGGCCCAGGTACCGAAGTGGTAGGGACTTACGAGATGGATCCTTTGGGTATGGGTCCTGTTACTATGACTTTTACTTACGGTCGAAAACAAATATCCTATGATGAGTTCTACAATAGGGAATTACACTTGAAAATAAATAGGGCAAAAGAGAAGACTGGAAGTAAAGCAAAAGTCATAGCAGGCGCCTCGGGAACTTGGCAATATAATTATGATCCAGCAAAAATCGAAGAATACGGATTGTATGGGATAGTGGAAGGCGATCTTGGAGGTATAGGACCAGAGATTGACGGCGCAGGGTCCAAATTTTTTGATGCGGTAGCCAACGGCGATCTAGAGATTGCGAACCCATTTAAGAAAAGCCCTTTCAAGGTGGAGATAAAGGAGTTTATCAGGGGTAATCAGACTTATCATGGAAGATTCATACATTATTGGGATGAACCATCTGTTGACGAAATCCCGGATATAGTAAACCCAAGTATGCACGGAATGATAGAAGTAATGAGAGGTTGTGGAAGAGGCTGCAAGTTTTGCGACGTTACTTTGAGACCTTTGAGATATTATCCAGTGGATAAAGTTGTAAAAGAGATCGAAATAAATATGAAGTATGGTGGACTCAAGAATGCTTGGGTACATAGTGACGACATATTTGTTTACGGGTTGAATCCAAGAACAACCAAGAATATGCAGCCAAACCGGGAAGCTATAGAAGAGCTATTTGCAGGCATAATGTCTACAGGGATTGAGCATACAAATCCCACACACGGAACCCTTGCCGGGGCAATTGCTGATGAAAGATTAATCCCGAATTTATCAAAAATTATCAAAGCTTCTGCTGACAACCATATAGGGATACAATGTGGATTCGAAACTGGCAGCATAAGACTGATCGGAAAATATGCAGATCGAAAACTTGCTCCGTTTAAACCTTCTGAGTGGCATTGGGTTGTCAAAACTGCAGTAAAGACCTTGAACGAAAATTATTGGGTGCCTGCATTTACTTTGATAATGGGTTTAGATAACAATGAAACGGCTGATGATAGTTGGGAAACCATACAGCTGATTCACGATCTAGAAATTGAACAGCCTGATTCTAAATTCACAACGACTCCTTTAACATTTGTACCTATCGGTTTACTAGAAAAGTCAGATTTCTTCGATATTGGTAACACAATGGACGCTGCTAAATTGGGTGTCATGTACAAGACATGGCAGCATAATCTTAAGTACGGCATTCAGAAATTCATGCACAAAGTTGGCAGAGATAATCCGGTAAAGAACTTGTTTTTCGCAGGACTGGCAAGAGCTTTAGGTGGAGTGCCATTGGGAGCAATGGAGCGATTTGCAAGAAAAAAAGGGCCTGAACATGAAAGGGTAATCGAAAAAATCAAGGCTACTTATTGGTAATTTAGTTTTAACTAATTTGCGGTAATTGTCTTTATGGCAAGATCATCAATTAGTCCGAGAACAAAAGAACAATCATTTATCCTACCAAATGGCTCTCCTTCGAAAATAGTAAAGTTTGGAAAATATATTGACTTGGCCTAAGGGAGTGACTTAAGGTTTATCAGGACGATTCAATAAAGAGTTTCTTTGAAATAGAATCTCTTGGAATATTTTAGTCATCTTATTCATTGGTTGATGTTCTATCGCATCTACAATGTCCTGAGGTATATCTATGTCTCTTTCTAAATTTTCAGACTCTATCATAATCATATGAGCCCTAGAGTTACCTGCTAAAGACAAATGATTATAATAGCTATTATTATCATACGAGGTTTCAAACATTGACAAAGGATTTCGTAGAAGGAAATTTGTGCCATCCCTCCTTTTCGATGGGCAAATTGCAACAGCACTAGGGAATTTCGTCGATTCATAGTAGATCAATCTAATTTCGTTTTCACTCAAGAAACACAAATCTGTTGGTATTATGATGTTGGATTGAACTCCATTCTCTAGACATAGTCGATCAGCAGCACTAACAGCAGAATTGACTCCATTCTCTACCTGGCACAGATAATCAGCTCCAAATGATTCAGCAAGTCGGCCAACGAATTCATCATATGATACAACAATGATTTGCGTCAGAAAATCAAGCTTGCGAAGTACGCCTAAGGTATATTTCATCATTAATTGCGAAATTGCTTCCCTTTGCGCATCATCTAAGAAAGGTGAGAGTCTAGACTTGCTCGTATGAAAACTCTTGACAGGCACTACAGCAGCAGTTTTCAATGTATGTTCATTCATTTTCTTAAATCGCTTCTAGGAGGTGACCCAAGCACAAAACGCGCTAGCTTATGTTCTTCATAGCGGTCACGCATAAGAATGTTGGTTTTGCTAACATTGATGCCCATTTTCTTAACTGCGTTGATGGTTTCTGGTTTCTCATTCGAAGATACTACAAGCTCTGGATTAAATTTCTGATAAAGAGACGCGATTCCTAAAACAGAACAATCAATTCCAAATGCCTTGAGATATTTGGCAGCTGGTCCACTTATGGGGGACGATCCGATGATCGGAGATATGGCGATTACTTTTCCACCATATCGAATCAATTGAGACTGAACCGATTTATGAGATACTATTGGCCATATACTTGAAATCGGATTCCCAGGTGCAATAATGATCGTTTGAGAATTTCTCATAGCACTGAGAGCCGATACATTTACTTTCGCTCCCCTTAGACCTTTGTATCGTATTCCCTTTACATGAAGAGATCCATGGTTTTTGACCCAAAATTCTTGAATATGCATTTCTCCATCATCGGTAGCTATTAAAGTCTCAACGTGGTCATCTGTAACAGGGATAATCTTGGGTTGTATCCTGTAGCTTCTTCGCATCCGGTTGGTTATTGAAGATAAGGAGTGACCCTTTTTCATCATATTCGTACGAACTATGTGAGTAGCTAAATCTTTGTCACCTAACTGGAACCAAATTTCTTGGCCCAAAACCTTAAGGTGATTGAGAAAGGAAAAAGATTCACCTTTCATGCCCCATCCTCGTTTCAAATCTAAATTATTTGATAGTCCGTAAATCATTGTATCAATGTCTGGACAAATGTATAGTCCCATTAGCCAAAAATTGTCTGCAACATTTGAGATCACATTAATGTCAGGGACCAATTTCGCTAATGCACGGACAAGTTTCACTGAACCCGTACCTCCGGCAATAACAGTTATCATATTACTTTCGATTCCAAGGGACCAACGTATTCCATATTGCTAGAAAAGTTTCTATTAAAAGATGATGCTCAGTACTACTTATTTGATTCACGAGCAATAAAGATGAAAACAGATAAAGAATATAAACAGGATACTTCAGTTTGTCTTCGTGGGTTATAGACAAGTTATTGTGCCTACGCTATTTGGATTATTTTTCATTTCATCGATTGCGTTAGAAGCTTACGCGGTAGAGCTAACTACGGTTGTTATACCATCTGCGAACGATGCGCAAGCTCAATTTACAGGAGACAGAATTTTGACTATGACTTACGATCCTGACAGTTCTCTATCCAAGAACCTTACAAATATTCATGAAAATGTAAATTTTAAGGCCAATATGTCTACTCCTGGAATGCCTGAACTCATTTCGACAGTTAATCAAGCTATTTTGACAGGAAAACAAAGTCCAGCTCAAATTAAGAATGCTACCCTTGACTACAATGCACGGATCGATGGGTCCCCAGGACAACTGAAAGTAAGCTACCTAGTTAGGCTTAAACCCTTACTGGAGGGTGTGACCTTACCCAGTCAAAATACTACAATAAATATCGTGGACTTGGATTGGAGGTCATTCATCGTGCAACAACCACTGAATCTTACCGTAGATGGAATAGGACAAATAAATGTAAACTGGCCAATTGGACTTTTTGAAAATAAGCTACCAAGCATCGCTTCTGAGATAAAGGGCTCAGAACTCGAAAAAGTTCTAATGGAACCACTTTTCAATTTTGAACTGATCGGACAGCCTTTGGATACATGGCACTTCTTGTTTGACCCTACTGGAAGCCAAGCCGGTATGTTAGGCAGTGGGTTTGAGGAGATAGGGGGTGCTAAAGTTGTATCAATCTATTCACTCGGTGAGAGTAGTTTTAGAGAGGGGACCTTCACAGACATTGAACAAGACGCCACGGCTACGATTGAAAATACAAATGTTAATGCCCATGTATTTACCAGTAAGCCCAGCGCTCAAATTCAAATAGCGGGTTTTGCACAGGTTCGGTCAACTCCAAGCGGGGAGTTTGTAACTGTTACCGAAGATGCACCGCAAGGCACAAGCACTGCAACTGGCGGTTTTCCAATTCAGGTCTTACTTGTTCTAGGTGGAATGATGGCTGCTGTGGCTGTTTTCGTTTTATTGAAAGCACGAAAGTAAATTTTTTTGTAAATTTTTATGAATTTATTGTTATCAGATAGATAGTGATTGCTTAATTAATGTATTAACTAATAAAGTAATTAATTAAAACATTAAAACATTGAGCCGCTAAGCCTTTCCTCCCTAATATACTGTCCAATATCGGCCACATTAGTAACAGTCACTTTGCCTTTCGTAGTTATGGAAGTAGAATCATGGCGAGTTAGTCCCAATCCTATCGCCTCGCTATGCATATTCAAAATAATGACAACTTCGTTCTCCTTACTTACAGAATATTCTACGATGGAGTCACCAAAGATATCCCTCCCGTAGATAACCAATGACTCAGCTTTGCGATTTACCTTCACAAACGGGAATTTTTTTGCTTCCTTAGCAATTATTTGAGTCATTCCTAAGGAAGGAGACAAATATTTTCCCAATGTTCCAATATATAGACCAGAGTATACAGGAAACAGATCGATGTCTCCTACATCAGTGGATAGCAAAAATATCTGCCTTTTATCGTCGCCTTGAGTTCTGATTGCAAGTAATTTATTCTTAAAATATTCAAATACTCCCCACTTTGAAAAGGATTGTCTAAGGATCGTCAGTTCAAGCTCAGTAGGTTTCCTATAACTATCCAAAGTCTATCTTTAATTTGGCAATGTAAAACCCCAAAGTTCCATGAATATGAGGATATAGTCTTTTTGTAGCGGTTAGAGTAGAATCGAGAGAATAATCTGAGAATGACGTAAGACCATCATTTCCAAAATCAATGGGTTCAATACGTATGCCTTCTCTAGAATTGAGTAATGAGTTAACAACGAGTTCATTTTCTTCGGGTGCAAATGTGCAAGTAGAATATATTACGATACCACCAGGCTTGGTAACTCTTAAAGCGGTATCTAGAAGAATTAGTTGTCTTTGAGCGCATTTATCTATTAATCCTGGTGTGTGACGATTTTTTAATGACCTATCCCTTGGTATGACTCCTTCACAACTGCACGGAGCATCAAGCAAGACGCGATCAAATTTGAGACCGAATTTAGTAACGTCAATTGCATCCATGTTATAAAGGTGGGTATTTTGAATTCCGCATCTCATCAAATTAAAATAAGTACTCCTTATCCGGCGTCTACTTGTATCGACAGCAATTAGCGCACCTGCATTATTCATTTTTTGTGCTATGTATGTTGTCTTGCCACCTGGCGCACATGTCATATCAAGAACCAATTTTGAGTCTGAGGCATCCAATTCTCTTACCGCTAGACAGGAGCTCAGATCCTGAATGTAAAAATACCCAAGAAGATGCTCTACTGTTGAACCAAGTGAAAATGGTTCCCGAGTTATTTCTAAGACATCGGATAGTATGCTTTTTCTGACCTCAAATCCAATGCACTTCAAGCGTTCCATGATTTCACCGACGGTCGCCTTCAAAGTGTTTATCCTAATGTATTTTCTAGGAGGTGATTCTAGATATTGGAACAATTTTGATGCATTTGGAATAATGTTAATAAATCTAGAAACGATCCAGACGGGATAATGGTATTTTTGTGCCATCTCGACAGATCTAGGCGTATCTTGAAATAACACTGGCAATAATACTAAAATGATAGAATCCTACATTTTAACGTAATATTTGTAATCCCAACTTCTTTGAACTACCTAATTAAATATGTGTGCTAGCCGTAACCCTCCTTCTGTTTTAAACGGGATTCCGCTAAGCGGCCAACCCGGGCACTTGCAGGAAGGTTTAGCCCTGTTCGGCCTTGCTCCACTCGGGTCGCCTGTTTCATTCCAGTATCAGTATCTTCAGGCTATTTGCCATCATTATCATATTTGACTGACTGGATTTCATTTCTGTTTCGTCGCCAGCTGTCTCCAGCTAATTATCACTAATTCGAGTGCCTGCTATGAGGGAGGAGTTTCCTCTCGTTAGAGTAACCCGTCCACTAGCTCACAGCTATCAACATATTTCGCGACCTAAATAAGCTTACTACTTCAGTGTGAAACTTTGTAGTTGCCAATATGAGATAAGGTATCAACTAACTTTTGAATTCGCTCTCAAGGATCTGACGTTTTTTATGAATTCTAAAAATTGAGTCAGTCCGGTTGTAGGCATCGTTCAATGGTCTTTTAAACAATAAAGATTGGAGTAGAAGATGATTTTCTGGAATGACCATCCCGGTTTGATCATCGGAGTACAAAATCTTAATTGTATCCCCTTGCCTTCTGACTGTATCAGAATGAATATGAACCATATTGGTATCACCATGATCAAAACCAAGGCTCAGCGCCTTCATACGGATATCTCCAGTTCCACTTACATTACCAAGTATAGCTACTCCAAATTCATTTCTATAAATATTTAGAAACGAGTCCATATTTGGCGCGGAATTTTTGAATCTTACTGTCATTTGGTGTACATGCATCATTCTTGATGGAACCTTGTATGCCTCTATGTACAAATTAACTTTAGGAATGAATGACTTAACATCGTCTTGATGATGAGGATTTTTATCCCACTCTATCGAATCTTTTACCGTCTTCTTATCTTCCAAATCTGCCCACCGTCTTATTAAAGTAATGTCGAATCGTTCGATTTCATCTCCATACCTTTCAAGCATCGGTTGTACTATCCGTCCTATACCAGACACATTACAGCTGCCTTGTATCACATATTTACTTCCAAACATCTTGTCATAATTTACTCTTGAATTATGTATGGTATCTGCGACCTTTTTTCCACCTGTTCTATCTTCGCCACCTTGAAATATGGCTGGCTTACCTAACGGTTCATAAATTTCAGTTTTATTGGAAAACCCTAGACCATCCTTTGATGCATCAATAACAATATCACTCTGACCTACAGCATCACTAATACTCCCAGCAATTGGAATTCCGGCTTGTTTGAATTTCAGAATCATATTGTCAGGAACGTACATCGGAAAATTCTTCGCAATAGCGTCTTTAACTTGTTCGTCTATAGAATATTTTCCAACACCTAGAAATTGGATCTCTTTGTCCTGAGCAATAGCACTTGCAAGCCTACGTCCTATGTTCCCATACCCATTGACAAATATCTTGACCATATCTTGTTAGACTAAGAAAGAAATAATGGATTATTTTATTGTATAGTGGGCAGTTAGCTACTGTAACTGGAGTCTGAAAAGAAAAACCTATCTATAAATAAAAGAAAGAGTATAATCACGTGCGTATATAATATAGGGTTGGCTTGTGGAATATCTTGAAACAGATTCTTGTGATTGATAATTATGATTCATTTGTTTATAACCTTGCACAGCTACTTGGTCAAATGGATACAATTCCTACAGTTCTTAGAAACAACAAGATTACCATCGATGAAATCGAAAAAATGTCGCCATCAGGTATTGTAATTTCTCCCGGCCCAGGACATCCTGCTGACAAGGCGTCGTTCGGAATCTGTAACGAAATAATAACATACTTCGGACCTAAAATTCCAATACTTGGGGTTTGTTTAGGCAACCAAGGCATAGCATATTCGTATGGTGGAAAAGTTGTAAACGCTAGATACGTGAGGCATGGAAAGACAAGTTCTATCAGGCATTTTGGAGGTTCGTTATTTTCTAACCTGAGAAATCCTTTCGTTGCTACAAGGTATCACTCTCTTGTGGCTGACCCCGATAGCGTACCTTCGTGTTTAGAAATTACTGCAAGATCCATTGATGATGGCGAAATAATGGGGTTAGAGCACAAGCGATATCCCATTCACGGTGTTCAATTCCATCCAGAGTCTGTACTCACTAAGGATGGATCGAAGATCCTTCTTAATTATGTTCATCTACTTAAAAGATGAACAATGTCGGAGCAGAACATTGTAAAAAATGTAACTCGAAATCTCATTAGCAAAGGAGAATCGACCGATAATGATATTGAATTGGCTATCCGATGCATACTTTCTGCCGAAGTACCTGATAGCACTATAGCGGCATTTTTGACTGCCCTAACCATGAATGGGACCCGAGCCAACTATGTAAGAATTGCGAGGAACGTTTTAAGAGAGGAATCTATTTCATTCTCACTGACAGGCTTTCATGCAATTGATAATTGTGGAACAGGTGGATCTAGAATCAAGACTTTCAATATTAGTACTGCGGCAGCTATAATAGCGGCTTCTGCGGATTGCGTGGTGGCGAAACATGGTAACAAGTCAGCAAGCGGCATATGTGGAAGTGCTGATTTTTTTGAGCAGATTGGATTCGACTTGAATAGACCTACAGAAGACATAATCAACTCTATCAAGAGAATCGGACTATGCTTTCTCTTTGCGCAAAAGTTCCATCCCAAATTAAAGAGAATATCCTCAATAAGAAACCAGATTGGATTTAAGACAATATTTAATATACTGGGCCCTCTTACGAGCCCCTGCAATAACCTAACAGGTCAAGTTATAGGTGTTCCTGATAGTGCATTGATTGAAATTATGCAGTCGGTCCTGATTAGCTTAGATGTCGATAATGTTATTCTGGTTCATTCCGAAGATGGACTTGGCGAACTTTCTAATACCTCTGAAAACAGGATTGTAAAAATCAAGAAATCAAATGTAGAACAATACCGATTTACACCTAAGGAGATAAAGATGCCGATTGCAAGCTTACAAGAGATTATTAGCTCGTCAATGGAAGATTCTGTAAGATCTACAATGCAGGTAATATATGGCGTCGCCCCTAAAGCAAAGGAGGATATTGTATTATTAAACTCTGCAATTGCTCTTTTGGTAGGGAAAAAAGTCGATTCCATCGGTGAAGGTGTGGACGTGGTCAGGCACACATTGAGGTCTGATGCCCCTAGAATCAAGTTAAGAAGTTTGATAGAACTTTGTGGTAATCTTGACATACTTTCGAAGGTTGAAAAAAAATTTAGATTGGATATTTAGACATTTCCACTCTAACTATAGGATAGCGATATTTACAAAATAGGTGACACTGAAGTTTGGGACTAACTAACTAAAAAAAATTATTGATGCAAATAAACTGTATCTAGAACGAATAGCATTTTTATACTATTATCTTTTCTTCGCAGATTTCTTCGCAGATTTCTTCGCAGATTTCTTCGCAGATTTCTTCGCAGATTTCTTCGCAGATTTAGCGGAGATTTTACTTGGTCCTCCACCTATCTTGAACATTTTTGTACTACAAACACTACACGTTCCTTGTGTTGCAGGTCTACCGTTTTTCATTATTATTTGTCTTTCTCCGTCCATTTTTCTTTTCGCCTTACATTTAACACAGTAACCTTCAGTCGCCAATACCATGATTCAAACTGTGCTTGCATATAAGAATAGCTCTTACCTCTTCAAATCGGATTTCTGATGATCAAAATTTTTTCTTCCCTAATTCGTACATCCTCATGATGAATACGTAGTATCGAATATGGGGCTTTTAGACCTTCATTTGTTTCACCATTAGTTGGGATCGTTGGGGGCTAAATTTTTATTTTGTATTAGTAATTCCTTTTAGTAGTCGACATTACTGATGTCTAGCGAAATTAATAGTCCCAACAATGGAAATGGGTGGACCAATCTAATAGCCAGTAAACGCAGTTTATCGAAACAACTTAGGGAACTCACGACTCAAGTGATACAGGTTGATAGCACTATTTCGGAAATAGGTCTTGGTATAAAAGCAGAAAAAGCAAGAGTCAGAGACTTCGTAAATAGGATAAATACTCTAAGAGAAAATATTGCGAACTCTAATACGGAACTGTTTCAGACAAGTGAAAGGATCAGTCAATCAAAAGGGTTTCTGAGCCTTATGCAGAATAGATTGCCAAAAGAAGACGCGAACACTCTGCAAGCTGATCTCAACACTTTGAGGACTGAACTTGATGATAATGCCAGGAAATCGGAAATCAAGAGAAATGATGCGTTAGAACGTTATAAAAGAACCACAATGGCTTTGGAGGCTATCAAAGCCGTGACAACGGTTAATGAACAATGTTTAGCCCTAAGAGATCTTTCTAAGAATTTGACCGTTGCGATATCAAAGGGTAATTATGAGATTTCCCAGTTAGAATCTAACATAACCCAGAGTAATAATGCTATTGACCTACTTGTATCATCTAAAGCTGCGATACAGGAAAAAAGAGAATCGATGATGTTGCAGTATAACAAAGTTCTGACCAATCTAGAAAGTGTAAACAGAAGATTAGATTCTATCGCCAAGGCAGGAAGAAACTTGAATATTCCATCTAGCTATTTGTCACAGGGTAAAAATTACGATCTTATCAGCGAGTTCAAACAAGGAGCGCAAAAGAAGCTGAAGGCCGGTGAGAAATTGACCTTAGATGAGCTTAGGATGGTTTTTCAAGAAGAAGAGTAGCTTCCGCCTTTTTCTTTAGGGAAATCAACTTCTAACTATTTCTAGAAATTAGTAGTCCCTACTGTCCAATAAATACAGAATTACAAAAATTATTCGAACAGGAATATACAAGTATTTATATCAATACTGACTTTAGAAAGCGATTGTATAGACTATTGAACTACTCTCATCGTAGAATTCTAACTCAAAATTTTTCGCCCAAAAATTAGATAAGTCGTGTGACCTATCATTCGCATTGAAGGTCGAGTCTTTCCTTCTCTAGCCTCAATAGTCCGAGTAAGAATTTCAATTGCCTCGATGTCTACGAATCCGACCGTTTTCATCTTCATGGCAGTTTTTTCAATCTGATTGATTGTAGGACAGATCGCAACCAAAGAACCACTGGGTCGAATGGAGTTTCTTACAATATCAAGCACATTCCACGGATCACTCAAGTCGATAACTGCTACGTCAGCATCACGTACGTGGAGTCCCTCGTGCAAATCGTGAGCGTACATCGTAACGTACGCTAGCAGTCCTGCCTTTTCCAGATTTCTTTTGGCAATTTTCATAAATTCTTCGTTTATATCAAATGTAAAGATATGTCCGTCAGGTTTTACAATGCTAGCGAAAAAGGTAGTCAGGGCCGCACTTCCAGTGCCTATTTCTACTATTTTAGAGCCATCCTTAAGTCCAGTCCTTGCAGCAATGTAACCCAAGTCTTTGGGATAGATGATTTGTGTCTTTCTCTCTGATTTCAGAATGAAGTCATAAATTGTTGGTTCAAGAATGTAAACTGATTTATTTTTGTTTGTGATGTATTCGGATCCAAATTCCAAGCCAATTATATCTGAGAAATTTATTATGCCAATATGGGTGTGTAATTTCTGCAGACTAATCGCTTTGGTTAGCCAAGTTTTTCCGTTCTGATAGAATATGAGTACGTGCTGACCTTCTGCAATTGTCATGTACTCTCCGAATCATGAACACGATAAAAATCTTACAATCAAATATTCGTCAAACCAAGGATTAATTGACATATTTCGATTCATTAATAAAAAGATAATTCAATAGATAAGGGTATGCGAATTGCCTCTCTATATTCTGGTGGAAAGGATAGCACTTTTTCAATATACAAATTAAGAGAAATGGGACACCATGTAGTTTGCTTATTAACAATCATACCTAACAGCGAGAATAGTATGCTTTTTCATTTTCCTAATATCACTGTTACATCTTACTTAGCACATGCTTTGCAAATCCCATGTAGTCAGTTTGAATCAGCCGATCCATCTTTAGAAATGGAGAAGAAGGTACTCAAATCTGCTTTGGATTATGCCATTTCGAATTATCTTATCGAGGGCATAGTTCACGGAGGAATTTCGAGTGTTTTCCAAAAAAACGCATTTGAGGAAGTTTGTAACCAAGAAAAGCTCACTGTATTTTCACCCATCTGGGGTGTCAATCCAACTAAGTATATGAATGACCTGCTTGAGTCTAACTTTGAGATTGTGATCACTGGTGTCGCTTGCCAAGGTCTGGACTCCAAATGGCTTGGGAGAGTATTAGATCCCAACGCATTGCAAGAATTGAGAGAAATTTCTAGCAAGTATGGAGTCAACTTGAATTTTGAAGGTGGGGAAGCAGAAACATTGGTGACGGATTGTCCAATCTATAAAAAGATAATAAAAATAAAGCAGGGAGATATAGTGTGGTCGGGCGATCGGGGAATATTTGAAATACGGGAAGTCGAATTAACACCTAAGTAGATGTTGGACAATTTACGCTCTGGACTGAGGAATGCAATCAAAAAAATAGTTGGTGCTTCTGACGTTAATGAAGAGATAATTGAAGAATTACGCAAGGATGTACAAAGGGCTCTATTACAATCTGATGTAGATGTACGGCTGGTAATAGACATAACAAAACGGATTAAGGATCGTGCGTTGAATGAACCGCCACCAAAGGGACTTTCTCGGAAAGATCATATTGTTTCAATCCTATATACAGAACTTGCTAGATTACTCGGATATGCTGACCAGGATGGAAAAGCAATTGCAAGACCAGACGGATTAGGACATGATTTTTTACCCATAATAAGCGGTAGAGCAAATATTTTTTTGATGGTGGGGATTCAAGGGAGTGGAAAGACCACGGTCACCGCTAAATTATCCAGATGGTTAACAAAACAGGGCTATCAAGTGGGAGTAATTGGCGCTGATACGTGGAGACCAGGTGCTCTTACTCAACTCAAAATGAATTGTGCAAAAACGAATGTAGAAGTTTTTGGAAATGAATCAATAAAGGATGCTTCAGAATTAGTAACGAATGGTTTACTCTATTTCAAAAATTCTGGTGTAGATATTATTATGATCGATACAGCTGGTAGACACAAGGACGAATCTGGCCTTTTGACAGAGATGGCTAGCATGCACGAAATTTCAAATCCCGATTTGGTACTATTGGTCATAGATGGAACTATCGGCCAACAAGCATATCACCAAGCCAAAGCATTTCATGAACATTCACCAATTGGTGGCATTGTAATTACCAAGCTCGATGGAACTGCAAAAGGCGGTGGCGCCCTTGCAGCTTCGTCAGCCACAGGTGCACGAGTATTCTTTGTTGGCACGGGTGAAAGAATAGATGACCTTGAACAGTTCAGTCCAACCCGATTCGTTGGTAGGTTACTGGGGATGGGCGATATTAAGGCTCTATTGGACATGGCTAGGGATTTGGAAATGAATGCAGATGAAAACCAATCAAAGAGAGTAATGAGTGGTAAGATGTCAATTGAAGATTTCTACGCTCAAATGGAAAATGTGGGAAAAATGGGGTTTAGAAATATTATGGAAAGTCTTCCAGGATTGTCAAATATGGTAAAAGATGATCAACTGGATGTACTCCAAGATAAAATGGAAAAATGGAGATTTATAATTCAATCAATGACGAAAGAAGAGAAAAATAATCCCGATCGCATTAATGATTCAAGAAGAAAGAGGATTGCTAGAGGCTCTGGCGTTATGGAGCATGATGTTAAAGATCTGATAAAGAATTTCAACAATTCGAAGTCAATGATGAAGCAGGCGAAGGGTAGACAAATGCATGGGATGCTCCGAAAGTTAGGGCTTGGTTAGAATTGGCACTAACCATGAGTAGACGACGATCTATGGCTAATTTTCAAATTTGTCAAAATTGTTTTTCGTCTCAAATCGGAATTTCAAATCCAATTCAAGCAGCTACTGAATGTTACATTTGTGGGGGGTTGTGGAATAAGATGGATTCTATCGCAAGGGCAGTACATTTTTGCTCCAAAATGCATGATTTTCGCACCTTTATGATTGGACTTGTGCTACCTTGGCAAATCTGTGACAATGAGGATCAAATGAGATCTTATTGCAAGATACGCGGTAGAGAGAGCATTAAGACTGCACTGATAAGAGAGATCAGGCAAAGATTTGCAGAAATTAGCGGGAAAAGACTTGAAGTTAGCAACCCTGACGTAGTAATTATTATCACCGTACAAGATAATAATCATAGTGACTTTAAGATAACTGTTAGATCTAGATCCATTACTCTCGCAGGCGTTTATATGAAGAAGTCGAGAGATGTTCCATTTTATGCAAGCCGACTTTCCAGTGCTCCGTCAAATAGACTATCTTCATTAGAAGAGGTCTTGAGTAGAGAATTAATCTGCGCAACTGATGCGGAAGCCGTTTCTTTCTCTTGGTTGGGGAAGGAAGACAAGAATAGTTTAGTTCTGGGAGGTGGCAGACCATTTTTCGCTACTCTAAAGAATCCTAAAAGAAGGTATTTAGAACATAATCTACGATTTCAAATTGGAAAAATTTCTGTAACTGTGGATAAACACCCGACAAACATTCCAAGACAGCTACCAACATTCATAAATAAAATACGTGCAGTCGTAGTATGCGAAGATAAGGAACAATTTTCTTCCTTAGATCTGAGAGTCTTGAACAGCAAGGGCATACTCTGTGTCGGGTTTGATAACAAGAAATCCTTCGCGATTAAGTTAATATATTCAATGCGAGCGAGAGCTGTCGGCGTAAGAAAGTTTATTCTGACTATAGTTTGCGATGGAGGACTACCTATTAAACGATTCGTAGATGGTTATGGCAGAACGAGTCCTAATGTGACAAGCCTCTTGAATAAGAAATGCAAATGTCTCATTTTTGATGTGATGGATCTGCATGTTCAGGATCGCTTTTAAATTGTATCACACTTAAATTAGTTACTTGAATTAGAATTTAGAATTAGAGGTTATCTATACTTTCTAATACTCATGATAATAGTTTAATTCTTCCGTCAATTTCGATAAGCAAGCCTTGGACAAGATGGTTGAACAAATTGTAACCTATTTGGTTTTTTTGACCTTTTCATTATGGCTAAATTCAGTAAATCCGCATTTGCCGCAAGTGCTTCTGT
This sequence comes from Nitrososphaeraceae archaeon, assembly GCA_044870745.1. GTDB lineage: Archaea > Thermoproteota > Nitrososphaeria > Nitrososphaerales > Nitrososphaeraceae > TA-21. The sequence continues at coordinate 19,273 of JBIOZE010000166.1, forward strand.
CTGAATGCTGTCCCATATACACTCCCTTTCCGCATCTAGGACAGTCTCTTTTTTTTCGGATTAAACTGTCACCATTAATTTCAAAATATTCGCCAATTTGGTCTTGACTATTTTTTTTCTTGTCCACCATTTTAAACTAATCCTCCATTTCTATCTACCACAATATTAATTGACTCCTTGATCCTGAGCCAATTTATTTACCGGGCTTAGATTTTTCGATCGCTGTCTGTTTAGCTTTGATTCTCGCAGCTTTCTCGTCATCGATTATTTTCTTTCGTTCCAATTTTGGCAGAATACGCAGGTTCCTAAATCTAGGTACCGTGTATCTAATCACTTCGTCACTTTCATAAACGTGAAAACTTGCGTCAACGTCAGTAGTACCTTGAGTACAACTCATTCTGATCGGTATAATCTTTTTGACGTCTGTGCCATATTTCTTCGCGAAGATTTCAATAGCGTTTGTTTTCTTCAAATTTCCTGCAGCATTTCTTAAAATTACTCTAATTTCCTTACGATTCATCAATTGGTTGTCATATTCTTTTATTACAATAGTTTCAGTATCCAAGGAAAAATAATTCGTGTGACGTAGTCATATAAGCATTTCTTCCACCAAGCTTGCAATCGCAGAAAATTGAATTAGGATATTCAAACTTTAAGCTATTTTTTCAAGAGGTCATCCAAACTAAACTTGAAATCGTAGCATAGATCATACGAAAATTGGTAATATTTAAATTAAAACACGGGCCCGACGGGCTTCGATCCCGCGAAAACTAGCTCCGGAGGCTTATGCTCATTAGGCTTAGCACCCAATCCTGACTAGGCGACGGGCCCGATCTCTTTAAAATGTATCCAAATAATAAGTACCTATAATTCTTTTTTAGTTCAGCATTAGCAGATTCTGTTATTGAAATTTGTAGCTTAAGATCAAGTATTTCTGAATGTCATGAATGGAATTGGATTCAAGTTTTGTAATATGAGGAACATAAGAATTAAAGGAAAGTCTAATATCACAATTTCTTTGTTAGAGAAGTGGTTTTTAATTAGTTATCATGATTCCAATAACGTAAAGGCTTTTGCGGTGGATATAGATGGTACATTGACCGAAAACGGCCAAGGAATGATTCACTTGCCGTCAGTGTCAAAGCTTAGGTTTCTGGAAAGGTCCGGGTACAAAATACTTTTTGTAACAGGTCGCTCAGCTGCAGAAGCGTATATTCTCTCAGCATTCTGTGGAACGACTAGGATTTCTGTCGGAGAAAATGGAGGGGTTGTTGCGACGGGCCCTGATGAATTTACAGTTTTGGGTGACAAAAATCTGTGCTTGAAGGGATACGATCTTTTAAAGGAGCAAGTAAGTGGAGTTCAAATCAAACCAGTCTTCCGTCGCCTCTCTGAAATCGTACTTGCTAGAACTTTTGATTTCCAACTTGGAAAATCACTATTGGCAAAAAGTGGGCTCGATCTTTATCTTTCGGATAGTAATTACGCGTATCACATCAATCAATTAGGGATTGATAAAGCAAAAGGATTAGAAGTTGCATTAGAACTGCTGAAAATTAAACCTACCGAGGTGGTAGCCATCGGCGATAGTCAAACTGACATACCTTTATTCAATATGTGTGGTTTGAGCATCGCGCTCGGACATTCGGACCCTTCGGTTAAGATGAATGCTACATATGTAGTACAAGGAAATTCAGGTATTGGACTATCGAATGCTATTGAATATGTTTCCCTGCATTACCTGAGAGAACTAATATGACTTTTAAATTATTCAGAAATGAAATAGATGAACTTCTAAAAAATACTCTCGATAAAATCGGCAATCGAGAACAAAAGTATGATCTACTCGAACCACCAAATCAAGAGCTCGGGGATATAAGTTGCAACGTTGCTTTCCTGTTGAGTAAGAATCTGAAGAAATCGCCTCGTGAAATAGCATCAGAATTAGTAAAAAAGTGGATGCGTCCGGATATTGAAAGCAAAAAATATACTTTTGTAGACTCGGTGGAAGCACATTCTACGGGATACGTTAATTCAAGCTAAATTTCCTAGTTTTGGGAGCTGCGACTTTCAGAGGTATATTGAACGAGCAGCGATACGGATTCGAAGACCTTGGTAAGAGAAGAAAGGTGTTGTTAGAACATACAAGTGTAAATCCTAATAAGGCCCTTCACATTGGCCACCTTAGAAATGTAGTATTGGGTGATGTTCTGTACAGATTGTTTAAGGAAACGAATCATGATGTATCTGTCATGAACTATATTGATGACTCAGGCCTTCAGGTTGCAGATGTCATAGTAGGATATCTATATGCAAAGATCCCCTTGGAATCCAAGAGTTCAGGAAAATTTGATAAATATTGCGGAGACGAAATTTACGTCAAGGTTAACAAGCTATACGAGAATAATCCAAAACTGTTAGAAATGAGGAAAGTTGTATTGGGTCAGCTAGAATCAAATCATCCAGAAATATCTTCTCTTGCATCAAAAATAACAATCAAAGTTTTGAAAGGGCAGTTGACAACGTGTTGGAGGATGCGAGCTCACTATGATCTATTGGTGTTTGAATCCCATATTCTTCATTCGGGGTTATGGGATTGCTTGTTCGAGATACTTAGAGCGAATAAAATTATACAACTTAGAACGAAGGGAAAGAACAAAGGTTGTTGGGTTTATGTCCCTTTACACGAATTGGACGAAAAGATCATTGTGAAGAGCGACGGTACCACCACGTATATCGCAAGGGACATTACCTTTGCCGCACTCAAGTCCGGCACAGTAGATGATCCATTTACTTACCATATCTTTGCAATGCAGTGGGATAAAACAGATCTGTGGACATCTGCTGTGAATCACGACAATATTGACAGGGATAGAAACTCTTATCGTCAACTCGATTCAGAAAAAAATCAATTGCACTATAAACGATATTTTCCAGGAGAGATCTCAATTACACTTATCGACGACAGACAAAAAAGGCTTCAGGATATTATACGAGAAATAATAGAAATGATTAGTAAGAATTCATTTGAATATTTTGGCCTAAGTTATGGCCCTGTTACCTTAACTTCACAAACTGCAAGGCAATTGGGCCTGCAACTAGATGAAAAATTGAATTCTGTGCATATGTCAGGAAGACTAGGATTTTCAGTCGATGCTGATTTTGTCCTTGATCGACTGCACGCCAAGGCAAGACACGAGGCAAAAGAAAGAAATCAGTCTATAACTGACACTGAACTTGACCGCATAGCAGAAGAGTTAGCAATATCGTCAATAAGATATTTCCTGATTAAGTCAGATGTTGAAAAAATTATAAAGTTTGACTTGGACGACTCTCTGAATTTGACAGGGGATTCCGGTCCCTATATACAGTACACTCATGCACGCCTGTGTAGTCTACTGGAGAAGTCAGGAAAGAAACCTTACGAAGAATTAGGAATAGTCGATAATTTGGAGGAATTTGTAATGGTACTTAACTTAGATTTGGAACGCGATATTATAAAGCTTCTTTCAAAATTTGGGATCATCATAGAAGAATCTGTAAAAAATTACGAACCCAAAGTTCTTGCACGGTATATATACAGATTGGCTAACGTCTTTAATGCTTACTATGAAAAAGTCCCAATAGCTTTGGAGCGTGAAATGAAGGTAGCCTTTGCAAGAATAATGTTATCTAGAGCAGTCAAAACTATTCTCGACAAAGGGATGAGAACTCTTGGGATGTCCCCATTAGAGAGGATGTGATCTATTTCTAATATACAAAATTATCACAAAATTGCGAACAATGGAGAATTTGTCCTAAATCTGGAGGGAGAATGGGTAGATTAGGCGATGACGTCGATTTGATCGATGATACAAGTGCTAACTATCGGATTATAAATTCTGAGCTCGTCGCACATCTTTGTAATCTCTTTACTTGCTGTTTTTTTTGATTTTGACTCTATCGTGATTTTAAGACACTTTCCTGTCCTGACAGATTGGATCAACGAATACCCGCCCTTCATAACAAGATCTCTATATATCGTTTGACCTTCTGGATCGTCTATTTCGTCTCTATTTTCTATGACTATGGTAACGAGATATTTGGTCACATAGAAGGCTTGTATTTCCGTCATTTATGCTTTGGCTACTACTGTAATCTCTTATGAGAAAGCAATTAACATAATAAACTGCTGGGACCCTAGGATAAATATGACTAGATTGTATGTTACGCCTCAAGAGGATCATCAAGATCGCTAACGTGGAGCTGTCTGATATTAGAAGACGTCCATTTAACTTCAATATTTGGAGTAATCGTACCAGTGTTTTGGAAAACTCTAAACCCTTTATGAGGGATCACCAATCCATCAGGGTCATGTAATTTGAATGAAACTGCAAGGCTGCAGAAAATCTTCGAAGTAATAGAGTTTGAGCAAATAAATTTGAGCAATGAAGTTAACGAAAGTTTTAATTACCTCAACGAAAATTTTCTTCGACACGAAAATAAGGTGGTCATGTAGCTCAGCCTGGTTAGAGCGAGGGTTTTGTAAACCCTAGGGCGTGGGTCCAAATCCCACCATGACCTGTGAGTATCCGAAACTATTGATTGAATCTAATTAACCCCAATAGGAATTTCAGATTTTGAAATTCAATACACTACTATCATAGTTTGATATTATATGATCATTATATCCACTATCTCGATCTACAAACGTTTTTTTAGGTACTATACATGATTCATAGTGAAATAGCAAATGCCTGAAGTACAGCAAATTAAGGTAAATAATCACGTTTACAAAGTGGCAATGAATGATCAGACGAGAATGTATGCAATGAAGCTGCGTAAGCTCTATACACAAGGTTATACTGATGTAGATAGTTTCGACGAAGTTAGTTCCGAAATCTCTTCCACGTTGAATAATTTGCTGAAGTTCGCACTTTCGCCTGAAGTACTTGAAGAAGACATGGATGGCGCCGTCAAGCAGGTACTAAACATGTTTGAGAAAAACCAAAGAAAATAATAAATATTTAGATTTCAACCGACTTAGAATACCGTGTATTCTGGATCAGAGGAGAAAAAATTACCTAGTAACTCAACCTGTTTGGGGTATTAACTTGTACAAGTAGCATAGACTGACATGGATGTTCCTACAATTCAAAGGTAGTGGTGTCACCATATACCCCTGTTAGGAGAGTTACATGAAGTGTTTTATGATGGTGAATTGAATTACATTGGAGTTAGATGATATATGTCGTTTAATACTAAGTGGATTAGGCCTCAGGCAGAGAGTGTTGGAATAAAGATTTTGGAGAACATAAAGCCTCAACCCCCTTTAAAGCCAAGGATCGAAGAGGCGCAAAAGAAACTTCAATTTCAGATTACTAAGTTGGACAATATATCAATTAAGATGGACAGCAAAGATCAATTAATTTTCAAGCGAGTAGTTCAAGCAGTACAAAATCACGAGATACAATATGCTAAGGTTCTTTCTGCAGAATTGGCGCAAATTCGTAAGATGAGCAAGATGGTTAATTCTGCAAAGTTAGCTTTGGAACAAATCCATTTACGACTTAACACAATAACAGAGCTAGGCGATGTTGTAGTTACATTGAGCCCTGCAATGTCCGTCATTAAAGGTATCCAAAATGGCTTAACATCAATGATGCCTGAAGCGGATCATTCGCTTACACAAATTTCCGATCTTCTTGGTGGCATATTAGCAGACTCAGCCCAGATACCTGCTGCAGAGATCAACAATAGCAAGGTGATGAGTGAAGACTCGATAAAGATCATTGAAGAAGCTACAGCCATAGTCGAACAAAGCATGAAAGAAAAGTTTCCTGATCTTCCCGCCATCGAACTGGAAGGGAAAGATCCTGAAGCAACATTGTATTAGCCAATCGTATGATCTGTCGTTGTCATAGCGAAGATCTGTACTCCCCCAACGTCAAGCCGTCCGTCTGACTTCCTTTTTTATCCTACATATGGTTGCATAACTATATCCCTTTTCTCTATATGTTCTGATCATAGATTTCCAATTCGCGAGCCTCCACTTTGCCTGATCCTTGGTTAGCATTTTAGTTTCCTTTTTCACTTTACTTTTTCTTCCGAGTAACAGAGATCCTCTATCCTTAGCAAGCTGTCTTTTATAGGCAAACTTGAGACCAGCTATCAACGATTCTATACTTAATTCTGCAAGATAACGCTCTATCTCTCTAATCTGAAGTTCGGTTGCTTTCACCTTCAGAATACTTTCACGACGCATGATTGAAAAATGTATCAATCAAAAAATAAATATTTCTAAATTCGAATAATGATAAAAAAGATGACACTTGATGAACCTACAATTGCAAGAGTTAATGTTGGGCTAGGTGCAAAAGTATACTCTAGAAATTAATGCATGATTAATAATGAAGACTCATGCTTGAATAGGTAAATCGATCCAAGTGGACAGATTCAATTCCCGATATTATTATTATACGGAAACAAAAAATATCTTATTGTAATATTTTTCTCCTAACCTTTTCAATAATTTGCACTACCTTCATCAACTGCTTCAATGTATGCGATGATGTCAAAGACAGTCTCAATATTGATGAGCCTCTTTTTACACTTGGAAATCTCATAGGATAAGTGAAAACACCGTTAGCGAGGGTCATATCTGCAAATTTTGAAGCCAATTTTTCATGGCCTATCCTCATAGGAATAATCTGACTTTGTGATTCGCCGATATCAATTGTACGCTCGTTTAACCATCCCTTGAAAGCTCGCACATTTGCAAAGAGTTTTTTTTGTAGATTTCCATTTTTTGCAATGTTTATAGCTTTGATTGATGCAAGACAGAGATGAGCAGGAAGAGCTGAAGTAAACATAAACTGTCTGGATTTATTAATCAAAAATTCCCTAATTTCATTAGAGGTTGCAACGTAACCGCCGAAACATCCTAGACCTTTGCTTAGGCTACTGACATGTAAATCCACCTTCTCGTCAACTTTCAAAAGCGATGGTATGCCCTCGCCTCGAGTTCCGAAGATAAAGTCCCCATGGGCATCGTCTATGACTGTCAAAGCCCCGTGCTCTTTTGAAATTTTACATATCGCTGAGAGATTTGCGATATCTCCGGTAATGCTGAAGACTCCTTCTGTAACTACGATTGCCCTAGAAGCTTTCTCTTTATTCATCATTTCACACAACTGAGTGGAGTCATTATGCTTAAAGATGCAAATTTTTGCCCCGCTTAATCGACAACCGTCAATAATGCTTGCATGGTTTAATTCATCGCTAAAAATAACTGTATCCTTATTGGCAAGTGCAGTCAGTGCTCCTAACACTGCGGTATAACCCGTTGGGTAAACTAATGATGATTCGGTATTCCTATGCCGAGCTAGCATCAATTCTAGTTCTACAATATCATCGCTATTTCCAGCTACTAGTCTTGAACTGCATGGAGATATGTTTTTCATGGAGTGCATCACTCCACTGATTATTAAAGGATGGCAAGATAAACCAAGGTAATCATTTGAACAGAGATTTATTGCCCTTTTGCCATCTACTATTACATAAGCATTGTTGTTCTCAACTTTTCGTAGCTTTCGATAAATATTCCCAAATTTCAGCGCCCGAATTTCGCTTTCAACGAAGCTGAGACTGGATTCCAATTTCCTCGATCATTCTTAAATCTCTCCTAATTTCATTACCCCTCGTGGTGAGATAACCTCCAGAAATTATACCATTTGCACCAGCATTTAGCGCCATTCTACCATCATCGTTAAAGTACATTTCTCTACCGCCAGCAATTTTTAAAATAGTTTTTGGCATTATGAATCGGAATACAGCAATAGTCCTGATTACTTCATCAGATGTTATTGTTTTTGTCAATTCCAATGGCGTACCCTCCTTTGGTATCAATATATTTATCGGTACCTCAGCCGGGTTTAGCTTAGCAATCGAAAATGCAAGTTCGAGTCTCTGATTCCTACTCTCCCCCATGCCTATGATGCCTCCACAACAAAGCTCTAGGCCAGCTGTATTAACTATCCTTGCCGTGTTCAGTCTGTCATCAAAATCGTGAGTTCTACAGATTTGAGAGAAAAAACTTCTAGACGCTTCGAGATTATGATTATACCGTTTTACTCCGATAGATCTTAATTTTCTTGCTCTTTCTAGAGTCATGAATCCCAATGAAACATTAACTTCAATGTTAACCACTTTCTTTAGTTTGATAATTGTATCGCAGATCTGTTGAAATTCTTTTTCAGGAGGTGTTCTGTACGCACAAACTAAACAGAAACTTGAAGCACCGCTTCTTTGTGCCTCCTTCGCACGTTTGATTATTTCTTCGTCGGTCAGTAAAGGATATTTGGTAATTGCAGAATCATAAAATGATGACTGTGAACAGAATGAGCAATCTTCTGGGCAGTTCCCTGACTTTGCATTGAGCAGTATTTCAACATCAATATTGTCTACACTAAACTTTCTTGTAATTGCATTAGCCGCAAAAGCTAAGGCAATTATATTTCTTGTTTTGATAAGTCGTTGGGCTTCAAGAAAAGTTATACTGTGGCCATTCATAACTCTTACTGAACATGAATGTATAAAGTCGAGATCGCGCATGAACTAATTTCGATTTACCTCTACTTATTCTTTGATACGCTGACATTAAGCCATTTCTTATAGGAACTCTTTATTATGATATGTCATCTTCAGCGTGATTCATCTATCTACAGTTTCAATGATTTAACCGAATACACCTAACTTATCAAATCCGTGTTTGGTTTTACCGATGTCCGAAATTCGGCGTAGTTCTTAACCTAAAGGATCGTCCAAAAAACGACCCTTTAATGAACTGTTATTATAGTAATACCATTTTTTTACCAATGCAAGTGGTATAAAATATGTCTAGATATTGCAACTCCCTTTTTAGGCGGTTAATTTTTTTTAACTACACTACAATTATGTATTGATCGCAATAATTCTAACTGAATGCTATACGCCTTCGGCTACTTGCGAGTCAGTACGGAAGAACAGACAGTACTAAACCAAAGAATAGCTATCAAACAATGGGCCGACAATAATAATTACGAAATCCTAGATTTTTTCGAAGATGCTTCTATCAGCGGAAAAGTAGCAGCGATTAGGAGACCTGGTTTTAAACAGATGCTGGATTTTGTAAGGGAGCTTGCCGTAGATGCAGTTATAGTATACGAGCTGTCCCGAGTTGGTAGAACTTTTTGGGAAACTTTAGATGCCGTAAAGACCGTAGAACAATTTGCTCCGCTCATTTCGTGCTCACCTAAAGAATCCTTTCTTCAAACAACTGATACAAGCATAAGGAAACTTATGATAGGAATACTTACTTGGGTGGCCGAAAGGGAAAGGGAAATTTTGATTCAACGTACTAAGGATGGGATGGTAAGGGCAAAGCAATTTGGGAAAAAAATTGGTAGACCCAAGAAGACGCTCGATAAGGACGAACTGATAGTATTTCTTTCGCAAGGTGTCCCTAAGCATGTAATAGCCCAAAATCTTGGGATGTCTAAGGCCACTTTATATAAAGAAATTAAGCGACTAGCAGAAGGATCATGAATTTGTTAAGCTCTTACGAATCAAATTGATAATCCGCACTTGAACATCAACAATTTTTCCCAATCCTAATTTACCAATTGCTAAAGGGGGAATAAAAGGAATCAAATTTCCCAATGATCTATGATAAACTCCGTATTTTAGGGATTGTTCTGCTATGAATTGACTAATTGGTTTGCTGCCAACCTGAGTAATTGGCTTTCCTGTACTATTGTTTGTAAGCTCTACCGCAGCTAGTAAACCCTTGCATCTTACATCTGAAACAATATCTAATTCTATTAGAGGCTCTAGCAATTTCATCAGGCAATGGGAATTCTCTTTTATCTTTTCTATCAAGTTAAATCGTCGATATAAATCTAGGTTTGAAAGAGCACATGCACAGCCGAGGGCATTACCAGTGAAAGTATGGCCATGAAATAAATGCTTATTATCTTGATATTTACCAAGAAATGCATTGAAAATTTGCTGAGTCGTTAATGTTACTGCCAAGGGGAAATACCCTGCAGTAAGGGACTTGGCGTAACAAACTATATCTGGTTCTGATTTTTGTGAAACATATTCACAAATATTGCCTAAACGACCTAGACCTGTTGCAATTTCATCTAAAATTAGCAGAACTTCATATTTTTTACAAAGTTCACTTACTCCTTTTTGGAAGCCAGAAGGATATATTCTAACTCCACCAGCAACTTGTGCACCGCTTTCCATAATGAATGCTGCAGCGGTACGTGAATTTTTTCGAAGTGTCTTTTCTATAATCTCTAAACATTCTTGAGTAGACAATTCTTCATTATTGTTTTTCCTATACTTCTGGTGTCTAATGGTTGGAGAAGGTAAGTATGTTACTCCTTTTAGTAAAATCGGCCTATATGGTGAAAAAAAACGATGTAAATATCCGACAGACATGCATCCAATCGTATCCCCATGATAACCGTGCTTCAGCGAAATGATCTTTCTTTTTTGCGGTTTTCCCACGTTCCTCCAGTATTGAATTGCCATCTTCAGAGAAACTTCCACCGCAGTTGATCCATTATCCGTAAAGAATACCTTACTCATACCGCGTGTTATCTTTATCATTCTTTGAGCAAGTCTAACCGACGGGATGCTCGCTAGTCCAAAAATAGATGAATGGGGGATTAAGTCAAGTTGTTTTTTCATAGCATTGATTATCTCTTTTTTTTCATGACCCCACACGTTGCACCACATATTACTAATTGAATCAAGAATTCTGTTTCTATTTTCATCAACTAAACAAAAATTCTTCGATGATTTAACTATTCTAATATCCATTTTAAACCAATCATTCATTTGTGTATATGGATGCCATACGAATTTTTTATCAATCTCTACGTTATTCAATCTGATAATAATTAATTTAGTGAGATTATTAGTTTACTAGATTCGGACGCGATATGGTTTCTGCACCTTATAAAATTGATACAAATAGTTTGTGGGATGGGACTTTAAGTTTAGTCATGGATACGGGCGCTACTATTAAGTTTGTATATATTGCAAAATTCGAATTCTGCAATAACATCTTTGATATTCCAATTTGTATGATATCACAACATTTATTTTAGATCCAAAATTCTGTTATATTGCGCCGCTGTAGCTCAGCATGGTAGAGCAAATTCATAGCTCAAGGCATGAAGCTTAACTGGCTGTTAACCAGTGGGTCATCAGTTCGAGTCTGATCAGCGGCGCTTTTTATTAGACGGGTAATTGGCCCATCTACTCATATTACCCTATTTTTGATTCCGGATGTAACTTGTCCCTAGAATAGGTGTACAAAATTATGAATTCCGTGCAAGGTTATCGAATTTTTGAAAAGTGCTTGATATTCATTCAAGAATCATACTCAAGAAATTCGGAAGTTAGCCGGAAGAATTTGAACCATGTCAAATTATCCAATCATAATGTCAATAGACCTAACTTGCATTTATTGCAGAATTCGAATTTTGCAATATATACAGACTATAATCGTATACTTGCTTCTATACGTAAACCATTAACAAATTCTTATTTAAAATCGTTAAGCGTCTTACTTCATAAGAGAATAATATGACGTCTTCGGCCATCCAAAGAACAAAACTAATCAAAAAGTTAGTATGTCCAAGGCAATGGCATCAGCGAGCAAATCCAGATGACGTGAAGCAACAATATAGCCGTTCTTAATTTCACTCCTCGAAATCCATCTATTCGATGAGGAGAAAAGTCTTTCCTTCATAATCCTTTTTTCTATTGCATCTATGTCCAACTCCTTCTCCTGAATTTCTTCAGTTTCAATAGTTCTCGTGGTCAAAAGAATTTTTCGAACAAGGACTCGGTTTCCGAATCGCTGTGAAAAATCCCTAGCCATGTCATCTATTTCCAAAAGTTTTACTTTTAAGTGAATCTTGTTTAGAGCATCCCTACTTGTTAAGAGTCTATCATCAACAAATCTTTCGTAAGCCAACAGATAATGTTTTCACCTCTCGGTATAAAGTGTTATCATGAAATAAAGCCAAATTCATTCATAACTGCTAAAATAATTTGTTAAAAAAATTTAATTTACGTATTTGATTAAAAAATATTCAAAGTTCTTCTTCCACCTTAAACTCATAGAAGGGTTCTTTGTCCTTTCTCAATCCACATCGATGTAAAATGACAATATTTCCTTTAGAAACTTGACAGCCTGTCACCGACCCTATGAGTCTTATTCCAGAGATTTCTATCAAGGCAAAAACATTGCCATTAGGCTTTCCATTTTCATATAACCTGGATAATTCTAAGATCTTACCTTTCTCGCATCTCGTTCCAAAAGATATGTCATTAGAAAAACATCTGGAGCAGAAACTTTTTGGCGGCCAAATTCTGTATTGGCAATTATTACAAATCGGAATCCTTATCTCACCCTTATCAAGATAGTAAAAAAAATCCCTGATCAATCAGCTTTTCAAAACTAGTACCGCTGCCGAAGACCCTGCTGCTGCCAAATTGTGCACTACGCCAACATGTCCACAATTTTTGATTTGTCTTTTTCCAGCATTTCCACTAAGTTGTTCTGCAACCTCTGCTACTTGAGCAACGCCTGTAGCACCAATGGGATGACCCGAACCCAACAATCCACCTCGTGGATTGATAGAAATTTCGTCCTGGAACACAAATTTTCCTCCTTCCCCTTTTCTAGTCAGGGATAAATCTTCATAGGCCATAATCTCCATAATCGTGAAAGCGTCGTGAAGTTCAACAATATTTATCTCATTTGGCTTTACATTTGCCATCTCATATGCCTTCTTAGCTGCAATTTTAGCAGAATTCATTGAACACAAGTCTTCTCCGGTTCGTGCAAAACTAGCTGATTCTGCATGTATTCCAATCCCTTTGATCCATACTGGATTATCTGTAAATTTTTTTACGTTTTCCTCATTTGTCATGAGAACAGCAGCAGCTCCTTCGCAAACATATGAGCAATCCAACATTTTAATTGGTTCAACTATCTTTTTTGACTCCAGGACATCATGGATTGTAATTTTGCTTGTAAAAATCGCATTGGGGTTTTTCATCGCTTTTTCTCTATTTTTTACTGCAACCATTGCCATTTGTTCTTCAGTAGTGTGATATTTGCGCATGTGGGCTTTCGCAAATAAAGCCGCCCAGTGCACAGGAAAAGGGAATTGCCCCCTAGTAATATCCCATTTCAATCTTTTGCCACCAGTATCTCTGCGATCGGCACCTACAACGAGAACTGTATCACATAATCCTGCCTTGATGAACGAATACCCTGAAATTATGGCATTAGTACCTGAATTGCAGAGATTTTCAATCGTTTGTGAAACTGTAGATCCAATACCCAGGTATTCACAAAGAATTGTGGAACCGTATTGCAAATTGGAAGTGGTTGAAAAAAGGATGCAATTAATCCGGTTTCGGAAATGCGGAGACTCCTTAAAGATACTCAAACATGGCTCACAAGCAATCTCTAGTAGTGAAGCTCTGGGATCTTTCCTGAATTTTCCACTTTTACTAGAGACAATAGCTATTTCAGACAAGTGTGGCCAACAACAATGATTGTTTGATTGAATCACCAGTATCTCCAACAGGGTTTACCTGTAATATTGGGAGGGAAATACCTGTGCTAGCAATCTCTCTTAGGGATTTTAGGCAGTTTTCCGTATTGCCGAAAATTGTAAGGGAACGTAACATTTTATCAGGAATACAATCAGCTGCCTTGTCTAGACCTTCTTTAGCATAGGCCTCTTTTACAAGCATAACTTCCTTATTAAAACCGGTGTCAGAAAGGAATTTGCTGTAGTATTCTCCAACTGATATATAAAATGCTAGTGTTTTTGATGCCCTAAGTCTTGCCAGTTCAGGATTCTGATCACAAATAGCAGTAATGAAGACGCAGCAAATTTCAAAATTTCTATCAGATCTCTGAACTAGAGACTTGATCATGTTGACTACTTCTCTAATCTCTTCTAAAGGACGAAGATACAGAATGACACCGTCCGAAATATTTGTAGCAAGTTTGATCATTCTTTTGTTTACTGCGCCAAAAAATATTGGTATATTTTTTCCTTTGGAGCGATACATTATGCTGAAATCTCTAATATTGTAGAACACCCCCTCGTAATTTACTTTTTTACCAGTAAGTATGCATCTAAAACACTCGGTGAATTCCTCAAGCCTTCTTATAGGATGAAGAAATTCTATTCCATGCCAGTTTTCAGCCAGTGCAGGAGTGCCAGCCCCAAGACCGATAATTATACGTCCTGGTGCCAAATCATCAAGTGTAAAGGCAGCCATCGCAGTGGTTGCTGGCGACCTCGCGTATATGTTTACAACTGAAGTCCCAAGTTTTATTCTATTTGTCACCTGGGAAATCGTTCCAAGCATCGTAAAAGCCTCCCTGCCCCAAGACTCGGGGATCCAAATAGAATCTGCTTGTAATACACCGTCTGACAATTTCGCAAACCTTACTACATCCTTGGTAGAAAAAAGACTACTAGGGTTGTAACCAATTCTCATCTTCTTATTTGACATTTGGAAATTAGTCTAATAAGCTATCGTCATATTCTTCAGTGGCTTCTTCGACATCTTTATGTGAATCAATTGAACGCCAGTAGTTTTTTGGATATTTCAGTGCTTTTAACTTTCGCTCCTTGGCCAAATAAGGCAAAGTCAAAACTTCGAAATTGCCTACATGGGGTAGGTATTCAAAAACATGTGGTGAAAAGTAATAGATCCCAGCATTTATCCACTTATCCTGAATTGACGGTTTTTCTATGAATTGTGAGACGACGTTACCATCAGTTTCAACTATTCCAAACGTACTTCTCAAATTTACTAAAGCAATTGCATCGGTCCCTACACCAGTAAGCTCGAGTGGATTAATATTGGTTAAAATATCACCGTTAATTACAAAGAAACCTTCATTTTTAGAGTTAATTGCTAGGCTATTCTCGGCATTCTTCAAAGCTCCTCCGGTGCCAAGCGGTTCTTCTTCTGCTATATACTTTATACTTACGTCGTATTGTTTTCCGTCCTTCAGATGAGTTATAATCCTTTCCTTAAGATGACCAACGCAAACAACAACTTCCCTTACATTGAACCTAGAAAGCCATCTTATCTGTCTTTCAATAATGGGTACCTTCTGAATCTCAATCATTGCCTTAGGTCGGTCATCAGTTAGCGGTCTCAGTCTCTTTCCCATCCCACCAGCTAGGATTACGGCTTTCAATACCTAGGGGTTTGATAAATTTATATAAAAATTATCCGAATATCCTAAATACGAAATATTCCTCACGCAATATATTAACTAAATATTTATCAAGTAGATATCGCAAACCCACTTAATTTGAAGTAATTACCATGAGAAAATTATTTTCCGCGAGAATAAATATACAACCCATCAAGGAACACCCTTCGATCCTTGTTCTTCATCCTAGTTGACGATTCTATATTCGCTGCCGTTTGAGAAACTTCTTCTAAGTTCGGTCCAGTTACAACTACCTCGTCTCCTTGAACATTCACTTTAGTAGATTCGCCACGGATTTGTGATATCCTAGGTGAACGCTCGCCAAAAAAGTTTTCAACATGAACCAAATTGTCTTTAACTTTTACTGTTATTGGGAAATGAGCATAAACTATCTTCAACTTATACTCGTATCCATTCTGGACTCCCTTGATCATGTTTCGGATGATGCTTTTTGCTGTGTTTGCAATAGCAAGATCTCTCTTCCGATTACCATATGGTTTGACAGTAACAGTATCTCCTTCCACTGATAAATCTGCCGGGAGTCTCGTAAAATCCTTAGCGATATCGCCTAGTTTTCCCTTTACCGACACAACCTTGTTTAATTCTTTGATTGTTACATCGCTTGGTACTTGCAAGCTGATCGTCATCTTCTGCGTTTCGATATTATTAGTAGACATAGCCTACCAAAACACCTCCGAAACCTTGTTCCTGTGCTTCATGATGAGTCATTATACCCTTACTAGTTGAAACCAAAAGTACGCCCATATTATAGGCAGGTAAAAATTGTCTTTCCCAATTGAGGTACTCCCCACTTTTTACACTAAATCTTGGCGTAATGATCCCACATTTATTTATTTTTGCTAGTAGCTGAATTCTAAATTTACCTTGTCTGTTATCATCTACCTGCTCGAATTCGCCGATATATCTTGCCTTCTGCATTGCACGAAGAATTTCGCTAGCGAATCTCGAAGAAGGACTAACAATACATTCTTTCTTCCTCCTAGACTCGTTGTTATAAATTGTGGTGAAAAGATTTGATAAGGTGTTAAGTGCGGGCATCTCTTATCAAATAACTCCTTTCAAATAATTATTCATATTTTTGAAACCCCAGCTTTTCCGCAACTTCTCTGAAACATTGACGACATAACATCAAATGATAAGCTTGGATAAGACCAGAATAACATCCGCATCTTCTGCACCATCGCGTGCCCTTACCATGTGCAAGTTGCTTCCTCCCTGTAACGCTGTATTCTCTAGGCTTTGGCATTAAGATACGTCAACTCCGAAATTTGATTTAAAGAACTCTGCCGATTCATCCTTCGTAATTCTGTGATTTTTTCCTATTTTCTTGGGATTTCTCTTCTTTGAAATACGATAACCAGGACGAGTCAATGAAACGCACACATCCATTCCGAAAATTCCGATCTCTGGATTATACTTGGTGCCCGGAATATCTATGTGCTCATGAATACCTAATGATACATTACCAAAAGGATCTAATGATGACAGTTTAAGGCTGTTATTCTTAGATTCTAAAACACGCTTGAGAAATTCAATTGCTCTTTGCCTTCTCAGCGTAACTATTGCTCCTATTGGTTCTCCCTTGTGAATGCCAAAATCCCTTACATTTTCCTTGGCGCCACGAGCAGCAGCTTTTACACCAGTCAATTCTTCCAGGGCCCTTTTTGCTCGTTCAACCGGTTCGCCTGATTTGCCGACTCCGATATTCACAACTACTTTATCTATATCTATACGCTTCATAACCTTGGAATCATTATCTTTAGGACCTGATGCCCCATTCATCATTTTATCATTCGGACTAGAATCAGTTAATTGTGACATAATTTATTTACTCACCTGAATTAATGCTGAATTTGATTTACCAATAGTCATAACTAAGCTGACAGGCAATTCTACAGTTCTTTCTCCTATAGTAATCAATACTCGTCGCGGTAACGAAAATAATCCATTCCTTATCTCTTCTATCTTTCCAGCGAAACCTGAGTTCACACCCTTTGTAACCATTGCGAAGGACCCTTTTTCCAACGGGACGTGGTCCCTAATTTTCAATTCTGGTATTTCAATTAAACAAGTATCTCCAATCTTATAATTATCTTCAATCAACATGGTCTTCCCATCATGGAAACCATATTGAGTTCTTCGTCCTGCCAGAGATGTTTTTGAAGTAATCTTAACCAATTTCAAATTTTTTTCTTCATTATTTATTAGAATTGGAGACAACTGCTTTCCACTAGTTGGAACAAGGCGATATGATAGTTTCGAAGGTACTATCTCTACAACATCCATTAGACCGACCGCCCTATGAGGATCTCGTACAGTTTTGCCATCAATCGTTAAAAGGCCCCTACTGACAACTTTTTCAACTTCTCGAAAATTCGCTGTCAAATTTAGCAAATCACGTAGAACTATCGCCAATGGATATGCGGACGTCTTTGCATGAGGACCAGGTTTGATTGTAACGGCAAATCTTTTCTGTTTTCTCCTTATGTCCCAAAAAGCTGGTGTCCTTTGTCTCTTTAACCTAGTACCTCCACCTTTCCTAGCCAAGTCGATTATGCCTTCCTCCTCTTGTCTAGAGTCCTTTTTTTAATCTTTTTGTTTAGATTTGGTTCCTTGTCTTGTTTCTTATAGCTTTGTTCATTATCATCTACTGTATCTGCTTTTTTTGGGATTTCACTAATATTTATCTGGCTGTTTACCTTTGGTGTCTTTATATCATCTCTCCTCAACCTGAGTTTATCATCCAACTTTAATGAGACTATCTGTACGTT
Source organism: Nitrososphaeraceae archaeon (assembly GCA_044870745.1). Taxonomy (GTDB): domain Archaea; phylum Thermoproteota; class Nitrososphaeria; order Nitrososphaerales; family Nitrososphaeraceae; genus TA-21. The sequence continues at coordinate 37,366 of JBIOZE010000166.1, forward strand.
TGAGGCATGAATTGGAACTTTGACGTTACCACCACGAATCTTTTCACGCTGAACACCTTCAATGGAGAGTGTCCCTGATTTCGTATTTACTTTTTCGATTTTACCTTCTATCCCTGAATATTCGCCTCTTAGCACCTTGATGGTATCTCCTTTTATTGGTCTCAAACTTCGCTTACCATATTGCTCCCGTAAACCTGTAGCTACATTGGAACTCACAAAGGTGTTTCTCAGCCGTCTTGCAAACTTCAACATTATATCACTTTCAACTCCATTATCATCAAATTTACTACACCAATCCTCAAACAATTAATGATGCCAAGTTGGCTATTCGAGGCCATTTTTCTGCAGCCTCGGCTGCAACCGGCCCCTTAATGTCAGTACCTTTTATCTCACCTTCTGGCGTAACAAGGACCGCGGCATTATCTTCGAAGCTTATGCGGGATCCATTTAATCTCCTTATTGGATACTTTTGTCTAACAATAACTGCTCCAAATAACTGCTTACGGAGCTCAGAGGCACCTTTCTTAACTGTTACTGTGACAAAATCACCAACTGCCGCAGCAGGCTGCCTCGAATGTCTTCCCTTATATCTAGTTACTTGTGCAATTTTCAGTATTTTGGCACCGGTATTGTCAGCACAAATGAGAGTTGCAGTTGTTGGTAACGCTCGTGTTATGTAAGGCCTGAATTCCTCAACACCCTTGGAGGAAACAGCTCTGCTTTTAGATGCCACTTCTACCAGTTACCTCAACAATTACAAAAGAGATAGTTTTGGATATAGGTCTACACTCGGCAATTTTGACTTCATCACCATCTTGAACATCAATACAAGTAGGAGAAAAAGCATGAACTTTGGAACTGCTTCTCTCGTACCTTTTGTACTTTCTGATTGGTCTAGGAAACTCGCGTGAAACGACTATCATTTTATTTGCCTTGCAACTAACCGCAGTCCCGGTGAGCAATTTGCCTCTCACTGGAAGAGTTCCGTGAAAGGGACATAATTCCTCATCACAAATCTTCTTCGGTGGCGCAACTGTTATTCCAATATTTCTTGTCATTACAAATCAATCCCTCATTTAAACACACGATCTTCCGCGTTTCCTAACAAGGTAGAGCCCTTTATAAAGCAAACGCCATCTTCAACCTCCACTCTAAGGGACCTTATGGAGCTCTTGGGGAAAATCTTAATTTTCTCCCTTTGTCCAATAACAAACGAATTCTTGGTCTCCAATAATATCTTGCCGCGATGAGTCTTTCGATCATGCATTGACCCGGATTCAACAAAGACATTCATACCCGTAAATTCATGATTAGCCAAATTCCGTTTTGTTATCATAATCATCTATATCTTTCTCTTACCAACGAACATTACTACTATGGCAATTTGATTCAAATACCATTCATAATTCATTTCGTTGTATCTTTTTTTTCATTCATTATGGTTTGGATGCGTGCAATGTCTCTTCTAATCCATTTAATCTTGCCTGTTTCCTTCTTAAGTGTTCCTTTTGCACTTTCAGATTTCAATTTAGAAAGGTCACCTTTCAGCTCTTCAAGTTTGGACTTCAGATCATCATCATTGAATTCCCTTAAAGTTTTAAGTTTCATCCTCGCCATAATTATTCATGAAGCCTCCGGAGTTCTTTCTTCTGCTGAAGGAGAGTTCACATTCTCTGAGGAGATCTTCCTATCTGCCTCATTTTTATTTTCGGGTGTAACATGTATAGTAGAAGGCGAAGATTCTACGCCATCATTAGAAGGTTGGGTAGAGGGATTTTGATTTGCCTTAGATATCGCTTCATCCATACCAGAATTGTCTTGCCCATCTGATTTTGTAAGAGATTTATTTTCAACCAGTTCCTCTTCTATTAGTTGAAAATCCTTAGGCAGGTCTTCTTTCATTGCGATTTTTAATCTTATGCCCATCAAACCCATCTTAGTTAACACCTCCGAATTACTCACCTTAACGACTTTTTCAGCAATATCTCCACTTTTTGGAATGACACCATTAGTGTGTTTCTCAAAATGGGCACGTTCGCTCCTGAGTTTTCCTGCAATAGCAACTTCGACTCCAAGAGCACCAGCTTCCATTATCGTATTAATTGTCCACAGTGCTGCTCGTCTAAATGCCGTACCTCGCTCTATCAGTTGTGCTATTCTATTAGCCATAATTTTTGGATTAAGCTCTGGTTTTGTTACCTCCATCACTGATACTTGAGGATTGCTTAAGCCAAATTGCTGTTCCAACCTTAAAGTCAAATCCTTTATGCCCGCTCCCTTTCTTCCTATAGCAAGTCCAGGTCTAGTTACAAACAAGGTAATTTTAGTTCCAATTGGAGTTTTTTGGATTTCAGATCCACCGTAACCTGCGTCCTTCAAGGTCGCATTAAGATATTCATCTAATTCCATCATTCTATAATTGTTTTTCATAACATTCTTTATTGCACTCAATGTAAGCATTCAGACCTCCTCTTATTCAATTGCAAATTCCCCTTGTTACTCCGATGATTGTCCTTCTTTAGCCACAATCTCTATGTGGACTAAAGTGTCAATCTTAGGACTAGATCGGCCCATTGCTCTGGGGGTAAATCGTTCCAGCTTTGTTCCTTTGTGTATCACGCAAGAAACTATTGCCAACCTGTCGAGATCCATCCCCTTATATTCTGCGTTTGATTCTAGATTGTCCAAGAGTCTCAAGAATTCATTCGAAGCTTTTTTTGGAAATCTACCAGCGGAAAAGCCATCCCGAATATTAGACCTATGAGCCACTTCGTTGTTATACCTTCTGAATGGGACCGCTATCTTATGGTCTACTACATCTTCTAAAAAATTTCGAGCTTTTTCTACAGTCAAGCCCTTAACTGCAAGGGCTATTTCCCTTGCATGCTTATGGGATATGTCACTTTCTCTTATTGACGCTCGAACATGTCTAGACTTGTCAAAATTTTGGAAAGCATAGGAGTAGTTTGGCATCGTAATCTCACTTCAAGGGAACATAGAGACTGGAACGAGAAGCTCCTACGCCGGGAGCACCGTGTTGAACTCTCTTATTTGTTATTGAATATTCTCCTAAGTAATGTCCAATCATCTCTGGCTTTATGTTTACGGGAGTGAAATCCTTTCCATTATGCACATTAATTGTAAGATCAATCATATCAGGAAGAATTATCATATCTCTAACGTGAGTCTTTATCGAGTTCTTCAATTTCCCTTCACGAGCCAATTTCATATCTTCCCGTAATTTTCTCTTTTCATCATTCATGTACTTCCCAACTCTTTTATCAAGTGATCGCCTTTGACGCGAATTCATTAAAGGCAAAAGTGACTCTATGGACATGGTTTTCATCTTTTCAACGGAATAACCCTTAAACTTGAACTCCCTTACCAAATAACTTCCTCACACTTTGCTACTACTATTAAGTTTATCTACTCCATTCATTTTGCTAACCCAGCGGTTCCATTTTTTTCATATATTAAACGAGACCTAATCGAGTGGCAAGATCTCGTGCAGCCTCCGGTTTCTTAAACGTTATAATTGCTTTTTTACCGTGAAGTCCACGGGACACATGAATCTTGTCAGCTTCGGTTTCGTACAATGTCTTCATTGCCTCCCGTATGTCATCCTTCTTGGAATCGTCCCTCACAATAAATGTCAACTTATTTTCCTTTTCAATCATGTTGAAAGTCTTTTCAGTAATATATGGATGTTTAATAACCACAGACAGATCAAATTGATTGTTTTCTTGCTTGTCCTTCAAACTCCTTTCAATACCTCCATAATTTTATGGTGACGACTAACTTTACTTCGCAGTTCTTCGATCGCCCTTTCAGAGTAGATCGTCAAGCGAATCGGATTAGCTCCAGGTGCAAGGTCTAAAACACTCAATCCCTCTATTGGTTTCACATGGACCCCTGGTAAAGAATGAGCCATCTTTAGGATTGGAGATCCTTTGCCTACCAGCAATAATGCACTCAAAGCAGATCGTTTACTCCTTCCGCGCATCCTGCTCTTACCTGAAGGAACGCGGTTGATTGTTCTAGCCCTCAATAAGTCTTCTTCTAAATTTAATGAGAATAATATTTTTTCGAGTTCTGATGTCTTTTGAATATTTTCGATTTCATTAGCAAGTACTAATGGAAACATACTATTTTTGCCTAATTTATGACCTCTACCCTGAATTATTTCTCTTCGTGCAGTAGCAGAAATAGCAGAACATAGGCCAAGTATTTTCTCCTTCTTATTAATTTTCTTTCCAATAACCTTCTCGGTTACAGGAGGATGCGCAACTCTCCCATGTCGTACTCCAGCTACCCCTGCCGCCTGACCTGCTCTCGGAAAGCCCTCTCCTTTAGCACGAGCTATTCGAGCAATCCCAAGTCCTGTATTTCGGGATTCAGCACTTACAATTTCTCCAGCAGCTGAATACCTTCCCTGAAGTTGATACCTTGAAGAAGAAAGATTAGTATAGACCCTTCTTATGAGATCAGGCCTGAATGGGGTATCAAAAATCGTAGGCAATGTTAGGTCTCGAATTTCAACTCCCTTCAAATCGAGCAATTTTGTGATCATTTATTCACTACTACCTCGATAACTTTTGGCTCAAGGATCTTCTTCTGCATTTTTCTTATTGCCATTCTCATCTTCACAAGTCTCTTTGGTACGCCTGGCACTGACCCTCTAAGTATAACAAAGTCTCCGGTAACACGGCCAAAATGGTTGAATCCGCCTTTAGGATTAATATTTTGGTCTCTATTATTGTCCGATATCAACAGGATTCTCTTATTATATTCAGTTCTCTGATGGAATCCTCGCTGTCCTTGTCTGGGGACAGTATACATGACAACTGCAGGTGAGATCGGACCGAGAGTTCCGAGAGCCCTTACACTTTTTCTAGATTTGTGCTGCTTCCTCTTTACCCCAAACCTCGTAATTGGTCCTTCTACTCCTTTTCCCCTCGTGATTGCAGATACGTCTATAAACTGCCCAGCTCGAAAGACGTCTTTAACTGTAAACTCTTTACCAAGATTTTCTTTTGCAAATTCGAGTTTAGATCTAGTATCCTTGGCAGAAATGGGCATTTCCCAGACGAAGGGTTTCTTTTGAGGAAGGAATGCGTTGGAAGGTTGAACTGAAACTACCGCGTGAATGTCGGTTACCTTATCTATCAAGGAATCAAGGGATTCAATGTTTAGATTCTTGTTAGCCAATGGAGCCTTTCGCTTCGAATCCTTGTCAGTTTCTTTAGAAAAAAAATCGAATACTGCCTTTTTGCCAATTACACTATCTTTGTAACCTCTTATACCGATAACCTTGATTGGGGGCGTTGCGATTAATGTGGAGCGGTTAAGTAAGTTCTTGCCAAAATTAGGAGTTTTTTCCCTGTCATCTACTGTCATCACGTTCAAATTTGCAACTTTAAATCCAGCGAATCCTGATAAGCTTGGTCGTTCTGAAACCAACTCTGGCCAGTTTCTAACCCTTGATTCCAATGAACCTGCTCGTGACCTCGGGTAGAACGCCATACTTCCTCTCCTCGGTGCACTATATTTGCGATGCCCCATGCTTGGAGCAAAACTTTACTCCACCCTTTAATAAATTTATAACTAATCATAAGAGGACAAATTACTTTTTCTCCCCACCAAACGCACTAGTGACCTCAAATTCTATGGTTTGCACCACAATTTGATATAATTGTTTAAAATAGCTAACGAGCCGAGAATTGCTTCTTCTACGCGTATAGTTTCAGTTCCTTGATCTGGGAACATGTTAACAATGAAGGGATATTCTGAATCATTCCCTCCTTCTGAGCTTATGATTTTTCCAAGTCCATTTTTAGGACTGCCAAACACAACTAAAAGATCTTCTATTGATCCAATTTTATTTTTTAGACTTTCGAGGAAATCGTTTTTTGAAATCTCTCTTCCATTTATCGACGTCAAAATTAATTCATCTGGTTGGCGAGTACTAAGAAGTTCACCAAGTGACGTGAAGAATGATACTGAATATCCCCAGTAGCCATTCAACCTATCTGGGTTTATTTCAGATCCACTGATCTCATAGTGCTTCGAATTAATTTTGACCAAAATCTTCTTACCAGTAGGTTCCTTTTCATTCAATCGAATTGGGGCATCCAAGCCTACATCGACATATGTATTACCATCCTTCTTAAACACAGCACCTACCCTTATATCTCCCATTTTCAGATGACGAATTGAAATCTTAGTCTTATGGTGCGGTGATTTAATTGGGGGTAGCATCCCTGCGAACTTTAGTATCCAAACTTGCGGAAATAATTTCTTCCTTAAATATGGAGGAGTATCCAAATATTCAAGTATCATCTTCATTATCTTTGCATCTTGTGGATCACATTTTGAAGACTTATCTTTATAAACGAAAATATTTTTCACTCTAAAAATAGAACAAGCGCGAGCTAATTGGGCAATCTTGATACTCTTGTCCAACAATGACTGAGACTCCATCAGGAATGAATCTGGTATGCCGATGGAAATATTCGTCAAATACTAGTCCCTTACACCACTATTCGATCATTAATATTGCAATTTCTTGTTATTGGGACTATTGTTTGTAAGTCGTGTTATATGCCAAGTAGCTGTTCTACCTCGTATTTCATCGAGCCTTGGGAACCGAAGGTTATACCTTGTAAATTACCTTTCTTATCAATATAAATCGTGGAGGGGGTCCCCTTTAGTCCATACTCTTCAAACGTCATTGGAGAATATGCTTTAGATTCAAGGTACTGCTTAATGCGTTTCAATATTTCAGATTTATCCTTTTGATGATATATGTCGAAATCAGGTATATTTGATCTTGCAAATTTCAACATTCTCTCCTCTCGAACAGGAAGTTCTTCCTTAATCAGTTCATCCATTGCAACTGGAAAAGGTATCTTGTAAGGGATCTTCATTTTATCGTCAAGTTGACCTTGATTTTTTAGCGCATGTAGAGTCTCCCCGATTGGTTCCCGCTTTGTTAATAGCAATTTCAGGTTCTCAACTGTATTTAATTCAAAATCTTCAAATGCAGTAGCTAAACCGATTACTGCTACGCCTTTATCACTGAATGTTTTCGCTATCTCAATAGCTTCAGGTATCGCGTACAGAAAGCAGCCAGGACAATTGACTTGAAATACTTCAATAACAATTGCCTTCCCTGTAAGATCACTAACATGCAAAGGCCCGCCTTGAACCCATTCAGAAACTCTAAGTGGTGGGGCCAGTTGTCCTGTTTGAGCTGTCACTTGATTTGTCACTCGTAATTAATATTTAAATAAATATTCATTGCCAGTTTGAATCTGATAAATTCAACCAATAATACCTGGACTTCACATCGTCCAATAGAATCTGTTGTTCCAGTATTTAGCTGCATGACTGTGATCAAAAGAATGTTGTAGGCTATTTGACCGATTAAGTTGCGGATTAGGTAAAGGCAATGATAGCATAGTTAAAAGCTATAATTTATTGTTCTGACGAATTTACTCGTTTGCTTGCATTTTCCTTACTACTTACGGAATATTTTTCTATGTCTTGCTCCTCTATTTTCCTCATACTTTTCGTCCGGAAATCAATTGTAGCCATTTTAATATGTCTTATGCCTGTTTTGTCTTCGCTGACCAAATAAATTGATTCTATAGCGAGAACAGATGCTTCCTTAATGTCCGTGTCAGGACGGTAATTTTTCTCAAGAAATTCGTTCACCTGGTCGCTACCAGCTCCAATTGCAATAGCATTATACCCGATATATGTGCCACTTGGATCGGTAAGAAATAATGAAGAGCCACTCTTATCGACGCCGGCCAAAATTAATGCAACACCAAATGGTCTCACTCCAGCATATTGTGTATATTGCTGAGCCATATCTGCCAAATTTTTGGCAACTCCTTCAACATCTACCGGTTCATCGTAAATGAGTTTATTACTTTGAGCAAAGAATCTCGCATGGTCTACTTGTGTCCTCGCGTCTGGGATATACCCAGCCGCCGCAACACCTATGTGATCATCTACCTGAAAGATTTTCTGAGTCACGTCTGATAGCTGCAATTTTCGAGATTTCTCTTCGACAGCCAATACAACACCATCTTTACATCTGATTCCAATCGCTAAGGTTCCCCTCCTTACAGTTTCAATAGCATATTCAACTTGATATAACCTACCATCAGGTGAAAATACTGTAATAGCTCTGTCATAGCCGGCTGCTGCTGGTAACAATTCAGTTTGACTTTTTTACAGTCGTTAATTTAAGTTTACCTTGTCAAAGCTTAAATTCGCTATTTTAATACTATCGAAAAATAATGCAAGAAGAAGTGACCTTCAGAGGACATCCTAATGTCAGATGTCTGCACAAGACCACTTTGGAAATTACAACTCAGCCCAATTTAACAGTGAAGGGAGATTGCATTCTAGGAGTGCGTGCATCAAAGGGCTGTTCCCAACTGCATCCCAGTATCAAGAAGAATCTATGTAAAGACGACTTCATAAGAATACAACTAGTAGTTGAACCCTATACTATAGAAATTGTCGGCAAGACAAGTACCAATCTAATACTTTCGCACCCTCATGACATAGTCATCAGAAAATCGAATTATATTGACGCTCGTACATTGATAATACAGAGTAACATGTCAAGTACAGACATACCTCAAGGTATGGTACAGTTACTTCAAAGCTCAAATACTGAAGGTCTGTTGAGAATTATTGTTGAATAGTGAATGGGATCGGACACGTCTATGGCAACGTTCATCTTTCCGAAGAACAAATTTTTTCATACACGTAGGTGTATCTATTCAATAATTCGTCGACGACACTTTGTGGAAGGGGAGGAGGAGAAGGTTTGATATCACCTACACTGTCGTCCACCTTCTTCTTGAATCCAATTTTGATTAGCCAATCCCTAAGGTATTGCTTGTCATAACTATCTTGTAATTTACCAGGCGCATAAAGCGACTTTGGCCATATTCGGAATTCATCTGGTCCAATTGAATCTGCGAGAATTATTTCGCCTGTAGATGGGTCCCTTCCAAATTCGAATTTTGCATCAGCAATAATGAAATCAGCTTTATCTGCTAGCTTCGACATTCGATTATAGATTGTCAATGAAGTATCTTTGATTTGATTAAGCTCATCTGTGTTTAGTATTCTTGTATCGAGGATTTCAGTTTCAGAAATTGGGCGATCGTGAATATTATCTTTCGTTGTAGGATCAAAAAAGGGTCGCTCGAGTTTGGAAGCAATTATGCAGTTTTCAGCGTCTATCCCCAATTTGATATTACCACGTTTTGTTCGCTCGAATAAACTCCCGTAGAGATAACCCCTGACTATACATTCTAGAGGGATCATTATCAACTTTCTTACCAAAATCTTGTCATGCCCTTCGGTTCTAATCATGTGATTTTTAACGTTCAAGACTCTAAACCAGAACTCTGCGAATTTGCACAATATCTCACCCTTTCCTACAATAGGTGTAATCATAGGAACATCAAAGGCTGACACTCTATCTGTAAAGTGGAAAAGAAGATTCTTAGAGTCAACATCGTAAATGTCCTTTACTTTTCCAGAATGACTCAGGCGCATTGATATGTCTATTCCTACAAAGTAGATATTAACTTCACTGAAAGACAGAACAGACAAGAATGTTGAGTGCGATGGGATTTTTTAATCAAGTTTAAGGATCCAAATCAGAGATCATTTTAACAATTTGCTAAATAACATAAACTCAAACATTAAGACCATATTCCTGCCATCGTCCACTTACTTTTTCTATAGTTGCCACATCGGGTAACACTTCTTGCTGTATGGGTCTCATATACCCTTCCTCCAATGTTTTCTTAGTTGCGTCTATTCCCATTTTAGACCCAAGATTGATCAGTGGAGATGCTGGATCTAATGTATCTGTTGGGGTGTTCTCGATTAGTATAACATCCCTTTTCGGATCGGACCTAGTGGTCACAGCCCATATCACTTCATTCATATTGTGAATGTTAACATCATCATCGACAACTACAATCATTTTCGTCAGAGATAATTGACCCATGCCCCACAATCCCATCATCACCTTTTTGGCCTGACCAGGATATCTTTTTCTGATAGCGATTATTGCAAGACCTTGAAACCATCCTGCTGGAGGCATAGAAAAATCTGTAACCTCTGGATGAAACATTCTAATCAATGGTAAGAAAGAGCGTTCTATAACTTTCCCGATATAAGCATCCTCTAGTATAGGTTTACCTACTACTGTGGTCAAAAAAATAGGATCATGTCTCATCATCATTCCGGTTAATGTAAATGTTGGATATGGTTCGGGAGGAGTGTAATATCCAGTATGATCGCCAAATGGACCTTCAATATTAATTTCGTTTGGATCTACGTATCCTTCTAATACAATTTCGGAGGCTGCAGGGACTTGAATATCAACTGTCTTACATTTTATCAATTTGACTCCTTTTTTTCTTGTAATTCCTGCAAAAAAATACTTGTCCATTCCTTCTGGAACAGGAGCAATGGCACTAAAAATGGTTGCCGGGTCAGCACCTATAACTATGGCGACTTCAGTTCTCTTATTCTCGTCCTTGTTTAACTGATAGTGCAAGGCACCTCTCTTATGAACTTGCCAATGCATAATTGCCTTTTTATCTCCCAAAACCTGTAATCTGTAAACGCCGAGATTCTGGATTTCAGTCTCAGGATTCTTGGTAACAGTTATACCGAAAGTTATAAATCTGCCAGCATCCAAAGGAAACGACTTGGTAATTGGGAGTAGAGCTAGTGAAGCTTCATTCTCTGTTAAAATGACTTCATTAACTGGTCCACTTTCAACTTGTTTTGGACCATAGTCAGCTATTTCAGTTAGTTTGGGTAACATTTTAAGCTTACCGAAAATACTTGAGGGGACCCTCATCTTAGACATCATAGTAATTCGTTCTCCTATTTCAGTGAAATCGTCAAGGTTAAGGGCCAGTTTTAATCTGTCGATGGAACCAAATGCGTTACCAAGAATGGGGTATTTATGACCCTCTACGTTCTCGAAAAGTATGGCTGGTTGATTGGACTTGTACATAAGTCTTCTAAGTATCTCAGCAACTTCAAGATCTGCGCTTACAGGTGTTTTTATTTTTCTCAATTCCCCGATATCATCAAGCGCATTTACATATTCGTGCAGGCTCTCGAATGTCACCTTAAATACTAAATCCTAGATAAAATATTAGTTTTCGCAATGTAGGGTGTGACTATTACATCGACCTTTGATATATAATTGTAAAAATCTATTATCAAAGCTCATGCAGATTCTTAACTTAACTCTTTAATATATTGGGCCAAATACAATTCCGTTAATTGAAAGTAAATTTTTCAAGAATAAAATACAGAATAAATTATAATGCTGTCAATTATAATTCCAGTACTGGCAAGTATGAAAGTGGGAATCAAACATATCAATTTTATAGACAGGCAAAGACCAATCAATGGAAATGTGATAAGTGTATTTCAAAATTTAGCACATTTAAGGAATTGAGAAAGCATAAGTCTGATATCCACGCATATTAGATTAATTCCACCTATGAATAGTAAAATTCAAATGCATATACTTTTTCGTCCCTGATCAGCAGGACGCCGCCCAACAGCCAAAAAAAATTCACCTGAGATATTTCAAAACCTGTTTCAATATTTTCGCAGTAGCTCCCCATATTAGATAATCTTGCCACTTAAACCTAGGGTTGTGCTCCTCCAAGTTAGTCTTATCAATTCCCATATTGTCAATTAGATAGTTTAATGTATCTATGGGAATGCTAAAGATCTTTTGGACTTCCTCGTTGGGATGAGCTTTAGATAATTTCTCAAGCATGGCGACAAAAGGATAAATATAATAATTTGAGGTAGTCGTTTGTACCACCTTTAATGATCCTATTATGTAATCACGGGAGATGCTAATTCCAATCTCTTCACTAGTCTCTCTTAGTGCAGTGCCTAATGGAGTTAAATCATTCGGACAAAAATTGCCACCAGGAAAGGCGATTTGACTAGGGTGATTAATTAGTTTACCACTTCTTTTGGTGAGCAGTATACTTGGTATGTTTTCATCACAGTGAATAATTACCAACACTGCTGCAATTCTATTTTTTTTTATTAAATCAACATGCCTAACTGAGAGGGATTCATGATTCAAAGTATTTTGAAGGATTTCACGAATTTGAATGAAACTTTGCATATCATTAATTAAGGGAAATATACACTTAAATTTATCAACTAGAAATTCAATTGGAAATGTCATCGATTAATTCACTCTCTTATCTTTCTTTACAAATAGGACTATCACCAAGAACATTCTATCTTGAGCTTGCTCCAAAGTACTCGAATATCATTAATTTGCATCTAAACTCATTGACCTTTTAACAAACTTGGACTATGTCAATCTCCTCAAAGTTAGTCTATGAGCTGAACCCTCCAAAATTACTGACCGAAGATTCCTTTAGCATAACTGATTTGGATACCCGAATGACTACGTTTCTTGGTAGAGCATCCATATTATCTCCTCTAGTCCGCGGTTTGCATATTACTGATAGCGTACTAGGAATACCAAGGGTTTCAAGTATAGAAGCGGCTTCAATATTGAAAAATGCAGGAATTAAAGTTGATTTAAGCTGCAGCCTTCGAATTTCTGATCGCAATCTAATAGCGGTCTTGCAGTTCTTGAGCGAAGCAATAAGAAACAAGATTGATAGTATTTTAATATTAAAAGGTGACGCTCCTTTTTCAGGTCCTAGTTTCTCCAAACCCACTGCAACGGAGATTCTTAAGATCGTTTCATTCTATGGTATCAATGATTACATAAAATTATATTTATCCTTCCCGAGCAAGATTATTAGGACCGGCTCCTTGGAGACCAAGCTCAATATTAGGCCTTATGGGCTTGTTACCCAGTCAATATCTTCATTAACTGATCTCGGACAGATAATAGATCTAACAAAACCACACGGAATACATGTTATTCCATGTATCATGTGTCCTTCAGATAAGAACAGATCGTCTGCTTCAAAGATTGGACTAGATTGGTCTGAATATGTGAAGGATCCTGTGCAGTTCATTTCAGAAGCCGCCAAAATGTCCGAAAAAGTAATAATGTCATCTCCAAACAGCTTTGATGATGGTGTGAAGCTGCTGAAAAGTCTCAATGAGAATATTCTATGACTTATTCATTATGCGTTCCGTGTACTTCGGACTTTAACTGATCTAAAACATTTCTGTAGAAAGGTTGTAGGCCATCGTCTTCACTAAGCCTCGGACGCCTATAATCAATTACTATTTGACGCTTAACTCGACCAGGACGATTTGTAAATACTACAACTCTATCTCCAAGGCAGACAGACTCCAATATGTTATGCGTAACAAAAATTATCGTTTTCCTAGTCCTGGCCCAGATTAATTGAAGCTCAACTAGCAATAGATCTCGAGTTTGAGAATCCAGTGCTGCGAAGGGCTCATCCATCAATAGTATTTCAGGGTCCATGACCAGTGCTCTAGCCAATGAAACTCGCTGCTTCATTCCTCCTGACAGTTGGTAAATATAAGAATCTGCAAATCTCGTCAGCTGCATCGTATCAAGATAATGCATTGCAATTTCCCTTCTCTTTGTTTTGTTCAGTCCTGCGAGCATTAACCCAAATTCCACATTGTCAATTACTTTCAGCCAAGGGAATAGTGCATTCTCCTGAAATACCATGATTCTGTCCGGTCCGGTCCCATTAATAGGATGACCATTCAATATTATCTCACCTTCACTCGGTTTGTCAAGACCAGCCAAAATATTCAAAAGAGTAGATTTCCCACATCCTGAAGGTCCTACAAAACATACAAATTCTCCCTCCTCTATCTGAAGCGTAACATTTTCTACTGCTGTGACAGAAGATTTAGAAGAATCACTTGTGTTAAACATTTTCGTAATGTTTCGTAGTTGTAGCTTCGTCATATCCACCAACCGTTCCCCGAGAGATTGAAGACAAAAAAGCGCCTCGAATAACTCATCCTATTTCTACCGCTATTGACTTTCCTATATCGTCCAAGCTATCTCTCGACCACATGTATCCTACATAATGACGTTCCATATTTTATCATCTAATTTAAACACCAAAACATGAGGGAAAAACAATATTTCATTATTATCAAGTAATCGTGTTATTAAATTAATCTCTTCCAGACTTCCGTTGCATTGACGCAGCTATTCGCCTGGTTATTAATACTATGGTGGGCGATGGGGATCAATTACGGTTAAGCGCATCCTTTATTTCAGTGATCGAAGCGATGGTCTTAATACCTCTAGGATTTAATGCTGCACGAGAAGCACTAAATCCTGAATCGTGAATGGTTTTAATTACCTCAGAAATGGGTGGAGGACTTATTTTCATTTTGGAGGCAATAGCATCTATAAGATAATAGTACGGTTCATTGAGCTCCAGTGAGGCCGTTTCTAGCTGCTTAGTGATGGATTTTTGTAAATTTGGTGATTGTTGAAAAGTACTCAAACGGGGAACCAATTTAAGCATCAACTTTAGAAACTCCAGATCATAAATAGGACCTTTCCACAATGGTCCCCCTATCCTACATTTTGAAGAGCATAATCTGCAAAATTTAGAGCATTCGCCAAATCCTAAGTGGGTTCTATGACCACAATTGAAACAATGCAGAATGTTCCCGATTTTGGTATGGACATCGTTTGCTTCATTATTACTGACTTTTATTTTTAAATACACCCTCATAAAATGCAAATTTGTATGAGTAAATAAGGGAAAAACTGCCAGATCAAATCGAGCGGCTGTCAATGCTATAAGGGAGATAAGAAGTCTAACCCCAGTTTCATTGGCATACTCGTTATTAATTGGAAATCCCAAGTATTTACGATAACAAACATGAGGATAAACCCCACATAAAACAGCTGTATCGGTAGCTGTGACCGACAATAACCCGCCGTTATTGACAGCTCTAAGAACACAATCTATGAATGGAGACGGGCTTCCGAAAGGATCTAAATCTATTATGTCATAGCGTTTCCTACTTTCACCTTGCTGATGGGAGAGCAGAAAACTGCATGCTTCGCCGATATGAAAATGACATTTATCCGCTATTGAATTCAATCGTGCTGATTCCTTCGCTAGTTTCAAGCCAAGGGGGTTAATATCATTCATCCATATCTCTTGTGCAATTGGAATCTCGACTCCAACTCGTAGTCCTCTTGAACCAACACCGCAAAGACTGTCGGCGAATGACAGTGCCTTAACCGAACCATGTTCAGAGAAAGCACTGTAAACAAGTATTGATATATCTCTATTTCGTTTAGCAACAGGGTTGAAAAACGCCGGTACTTTAGGAGGGATTTTTTCAGTTAGTGACTTGTTCGGAACAAGCAATCGCGTCTCTCCCTCAAGCAGTTCGGAAATGCCAAATGACGACATCGATGTTTCTAATCCCAACCCATTAGTAAGGTTATCATTCCGAATACGAATTAACTTAAGTTTGGACTTTCAATTTGCAATCTAATGTAGGAATTAAGAAGAACTTAAGAGTCAATGCGATAGACCGACTCATTGGAGGGGTGGATGAAGCTGGACGAGGAGCACTCGTGGGGCCCCTTATTGTTGCAGGAATAAGTATTAGATCGTCTCGCTTGCATGAACTTGTCAAAATTGGCATTAAAGACTCTAAAATGCTTTCGCCCAAACAACGTCGATCGTTAATTCCAAAATTGGTAGATCAAGTTGAATCCATATGCATTTGTAAATTAACTCCAAGTGATGTGGATGATGGAGTATCAAATAGCAGCCTTAACGTGCTCGAAGCTAAAGCTATGGCAGTCGTAATAGAGAACATCTTTCCCGATACAGTTTTCATTGATTCCTGTGATGTTAACCCAATAAGGTTCCGTAAGTCAGTATCTGAATTTGTTTGTGTCAATAGGCCCAGGAGGATTATATCCTCACACCATGCCGAAGACGCGAGTATCGCGGTTGCAGGAGCATCAATTGTAGCGAAGGTTACAAGGGACTATGAAATGTTGAGAATTCGACAAGAATATGGAGAAATGGGTAGTGGTTATCCATCAGATAAAAAGACAAAAAGGTTTGTAAGAGAATGGATTGAAAAAAACAATACCCCTCGGACCTTTATCAGAGAATCCTGGAAACCGATGAAAATGTTACTCAGTAGAGATTATCAGGTATAGCTAGATTGCGTCGAATTAAAATTTGCATATACGAATGCATGATCTTTATCGAATGGGTCTAGGTTTACTACTTGCAATATTGTAAAGCAATTGTCCTCTAATTTTTTAACTTCTCTCTTGACAACTTTTTTTGGGTCCATGGTCACATCAATACTTCTTGCCTTAACAACTAATAATAAAGTACCTCCACGTTTGAGATAAACATTACAATTCTCCATAGCTATTGCTGTTTGATCAGGTTGAGCAATATCACAATATACCAAATCAATTGTGTCATATATTGAAAAATAAGCCCTGGGTTTTCTCGCATCACTTATGATCGGTATAACATTTTTCCTTCTTGATGACACATTATTGATTAGTTCTCTGCCTACTCTTGAAGATGATTCTACAGCAAATATTCTTCCGTTGGCTCCGACAATGTCAGAAATGTGACTGACCGTCGTGCCAGTAGATGCACCAAGGTATAGGACTCTAGTTTTAGGCAATAGCTCAAATTCAAGACCTCTGGTTAATGCTGCTGCCAATTTGCTCCTAAATGGATCCCACAACCTAAATTCAGAACCATGTAGCATTAGCAACTTTTCTCCATATACTGATTTTCCTTGATCTAGGTTTAAAGTTGCCAAACGCTTATGATCATTCAAAATTAGAATATTACCGCTTTCGTCTGCCATATCTCTTTACAATTCTCCTACGTTCATCCTTCCTTTTAGATCTATACTCATTCGTTCTTTTTCTAAAATAATCACGGTTTCTGTGGCCGATACTAAACCTATCTTCTGATTCACTTCTAGTAATTTGCCTTTGAGGCATTTTTTGGATGGCCTCTATCCTCTTATTGAGGCGGGGCATTAGGTCGTCTTCCACATGTGAGGGGTTATACAAGTCTATTCGTGCTGCAATAGCTATCTTTGAGGCGAGAGCCCTTGCAATCTTCCCTCGATGCCATTTTGGTGCAGAATGAACTGCAGGGTGTTGGAATAGGAGTCCATGTTTAGGTGGTCTTGCCCCAGTCTTCAATGCCCTAAAAAGTGCCTTTTCGGCACCGAGAACTTGAATAGTACTTGAAGGGAGGAACGCCAGCCTTTTTAAACTACCAGCCCTAGACATCAGTCTTGCAGCTATCACCGGAGTTAACATATTGTTAAGATTAGGTGCTATCGCCTTCACTATGGTTTCTATCATTTCTGACAGATCTGTTCTTAACTGGGTCAAATCCAATATTTCATCAGCAAGTTTTTGCAGTGTTTGAAGGGTCTCTGGAGGAAGATTTCCACCACGACTTTTCGAGGCCATTTGAACTATAATTTGAATCTTATTCTCAGGCAAGTCCGTTTGGAGACATATATCATGTGTAATTTTTTCTCTTGAACCAGCAACCTTGACCAAATGAGCATATGTACTAACATTCTGAAGTAGATTGTCGAGTTCAGGAAAGTGGAGACCATACCATTCCCGCAGCCTGGTTCCAATAGTGTTAATGGTTTCATCCAATTCATCGAGAGCATTCACCGCCTGAATTGCATGAAGGTCGAGAGTTTCAGAAGTAGTCTTTACCTTAAGTGAGGAATAATCAGTTGCAAATTTTTGAAGCAAATTTTTCGCTTCATTCGAACTTTCAGTGAGTCCAAATTTTGTAATTAGTTCAATTTTATTTTCGGTAATTCGATCCTGTTCCGATTGTGAAAATAACTCTACTCTTATGCCTGGGCGACCCAGAATTGCCATGAGAATATCATGATTGACCCGAATAGTATGAAATTGATCGAGCTCAGGGAGAACTTCTACGAGTTCTTCCTTCCCACCCATCGACAAAGACTGGAAAGCTCTGGCCGGATCTTGAAATCTTGTTGCTTTAACTAATTGGTTGGTATCGTTCAAAATTACTATACCCAGTTCAAAAAGTATCACACTTGCGGATCCTTCCATTATACTCTTACTTCAACATGACGACCTCATTAAAAAGTCTAACATCTAAATCCGAACTAATTCTACTCTAGATGGTAAATCAAACCTACTCTCCTATTTCAGTGCGTTCATTGTCATGAACCTCTCGATAGTGACGGTCTCCTTCACCCCTGGTCAAAAATTCCTTGCCGCAAACTCGGCATCTAAATGTGCCTCCCTCGTACTCGGACAACTTCATCACATTGTTATTTGGAACAATTCGATTTCACTATTGCAATATGCAATGCCGTATAAAAATAATTCATGCTTAAGATGAGTTGACACCATTTCCGGCATACAGATTGGGAATGCTTACTTTCTGAAGTTTCAATAACTTTTCGTATGCCTGCTCAACATTATATCCCTCATGTACTACTGATCTTATCGCTTGAATCATTGCAACCGGATTTTCCGATTGCCAGATGTTTCTCCCCATATCTACCCCACTGGCACCTGCTTTTATTGAATCATAAGCAAGTTTCAGTACATCTTTTTCATTAGATAGCTTCTTGCCTCCGGCAATGATGACAGGAACAGGACAACCTTCCACTACCTTCTCAAAATCTTGACAATAATAAGTTTTAACCAAGCGAGCTCCAATCTCTGCTGCTATTCTGCAAGCCAAGCCCAGATAACGAGCATCTCTAGTCATCTCCTTCCCAACCGCAGTAACTGCCAAAATTGGAATACCATATTTTTCACCTTCATCGACCAACTTGGCAAGATTTGACAGTGTTTGATGCTCATGTTTGCTGCCAACAAAGATTGAGAGTGCCAAACAGGATGCGTTCATTCTGATAGCATCATCGATAGAAGTTGTAATAGTTTCATTTGAAAGATCCTCGCCCAATATACTACTGCCACCTGAGACTCTAAGGACAATCGGTACGTTCGTGTTTGAATTAACCGAACTCCTTAGTACACCCCTTGTAAGCATGAGTGAATCTGCATAAGTCAATAGAGGAGCGATGGCCAATTTAGGTACCTCCAATCTATATGTAGGCCCGAGAAAGTATCCATGGTCAACTGCCACCATGACACATCGCTTGGACTCATTCCTAAGAATTTTTGATAATCGATTTTCCATTCCCCAATCCATTTTTGTCACCTATTGATAATTATGAGGCATTATAAACAATTCTTGTTTGATAACTGACGATCGACTCATTTTTGCGACGTTATGATCACCTTCATTGCGTTCTTTGCATCATGGGCGCATCGAAAGGCCTCAGCAGACTTTGTAATATCAAAACGATGAGTGATTAAAGGTCTGATATCAACATAATTTTCTGAGATCATGGTCAAGGCATGATTTGTTTCTACTTCGGAACAACCGTAGCTAGAACATAGGGTTAATTCATTCGAATAGAGCAGGCTAAGGTCTAGTTTGGCTGTATGGTTTTTTTGGGGAACTCCAAACATCAAGATCTTTCCACCCTTCCTAGTAATTTTTAAAGCCAACCCAAATGCTTCTGGACTGCTGGTAGCTATAATGGTAGAGTCAACACCAATCCCAGATGATAACTGCACGACGCGTTCAACAATATCTACCGGTTGTCTGGGATTAAATGCAAAAGTATGTTGATAAGATTGCGCAAATTTTAATCTAAAGTCGTTAATATCAACTACAAAGACTTGATTGGCACCAGCTCTTTCAGCTAACAATAGATGCATAATCCCAGTTGGTCCAGCTCCTATAATTGCTATATTGTCTCCATGTTTCATGGAGATCTTGTTGAACCCCCTAATGCAGCAACCTAGAGGCTCTATTAAAGCGGCCTGATCGTAAGAAATATTCTCAGGAAGACGAAGTAAGCCGCCTCTAGCAATGTTCCATTCAGGAACGAGAAATTCTTCAGATAATCCACAGGGTTCTAGATTACTCTTTTGGTACATGTCACACATTGTATAATCACCATGCAAACAATACGTACATGAATAGCAGCTGACATGGTGATGGACGAAAACTCTATCACCTTTTGTAAAACCGATTACTTTGCTTCCTACCTTAATTACTTCTCCTGCAGGTTCATGACCAATTCTAAGTGATTGCATAGAATAGTTCCCGTAGACCTTTTCCAAGTCAGATCCGCACAATCCACAGGACCGCATACGAATGACGACTTGATTTTCATCACTCTCAGGTGAATTGTGTTCCTCTACTACTACACTGGAATTAATCACCTTGGCAGTTAACATAGAACCAAAAAATACCTACTGTTCTATTTATAAGATACTGATGACCTCGAAATTGCAGTTAATATGTCCCAAAGAAGCAGCTCTTCGTGCAAATATTCTCACGATCATATGTCAGCATCGATAAGTTCTTAATTCGGTTAGAATAACATTGTTCGTGAGTCAAGTGTCATTCAAGAAGGTTGGGGCTGTTATCTTGCTGGTTAGCAATATGGATAGAGCTATTAAGTTTTATAGAGATACCCTGGGACTTGTGGTTAAGAATATCTCAGACGAATGGACAGAATTTTTTACGAGTGGCACCGTATTAGCTCTACACCCTGCTAAAACCAAGGTTAAACACAATCCCAACATGTTAGTTGGCTTTATGGTCAGTGATCTGGATTCAATTGCGAACACGCTAAGAAGTAAAAACATTAAGTTTTTCAAGGAGCCTAAGGAAGAATCTTTTGGCAAGCATGCGATAATTGAAGATCCAGACGGTCACTTGATTTCGATAGCCGAAATCAAGTCGAAATCATCAGAAGGGTTTGATTTGATTGGCCTGATTGGGGCCGAATGAATTAGCCCTCGCTCTTTGAGACTTTGCCATAGAGAAAAAATCTGTCTGGAATCTTAATGTTGTCTCCGAACATTAGCAAATAGATCTCTTTCATTTCATGAATTACTAATACCGTTGGCAGATCTATTTGCTGGTTATCGATGCTTATCTTCCCGTTACCTTTAATAACGATTGTCAAGTTGCCCTCTCGCTCCAAGTATTCAATTTCCTTTTTATCAGCGTCTAGGTTCACTAGAAACTTCTTTGGTTCATCCTCGACTATGTTATTGGTGTTTACTAATCCTGAAAAATTGGCTCTGTTTTCGGCCATAATTGATGCATTCCATTCCCCATCAATCGAATATTGAGTTAGGTCGTTCAAATCGGAAGACTGGCTTGATTCTAATGATTTTTGAGAACTGAGGTTGGATTGTCTAAGGGCACTAATTATTATCCTTGATAATGTGTCTACCAAGTTTCTATCGAAGTCAATCGCAGGGTCATAATTTGGGTCAAGATCCTGTACTGATGGTATGGTCTGATTAGGATTGATTCCGTTCTCCGGATTCAGATTTGACGAAACATTAGAAATGTTAAATGATCCTAGCATAGATTCCACCTGTTGAATATTTAATGGGTGGGTAAAATTACCCTCTAACTCAAGCGTTCTACCGTTTGACGTCAAGGAAGAATACCGATATAAGTAGAATGATAATGAGAAGAGTCCTATAACTGCAATGGCAATAAGAAAAAACCATGTTTGATTCAACCTTCTCCATCCATCCTTGAATAGAAGTGCTCATTATAGTCTATTATAAGTAGTTCTAAGAAAAATACATATGAAGACATTTGAATTGCTTGAGAAATGTTTAGTGTCAATACGTACATTCTGGGATTGACCAAAAATGATGTTAAGGTTTCACTTCTTCAATTATTCAAGTGTCTTTGGTTGGACAGTTCATATGTATGGCAAGGTCACTGCACCTTCAGAAGCGGAGCGTGCCAACAGAGCAAATTTTGCAAGCGCTCCTGTCTTATATCTGGGTTTAATCTTGTGCCATTTTTTCTTGCGTTGGTATATTTCTGCCTTAGAGACCATTAAATCGATACGACTTCTATTCAGGTCTATGACAATGCTATCACCATTTTTTACCAGGGCTATTGGCCCCCCCATCATGGCTTCCGGTGAAACATGCCCAATCATAAGACCTCTTGTGGCCCCAGAAAATCTACCATCAGTTATCATGGCTACCTCAGCCCCAAGTCCTTGCCCAACTAAGGCGGCAGTCACAGATAACATCTCCCTCATGCCAGGACCACCTTTCGGCCCTTCATATCTGATAATTACTACATCACCTTTCTTGATTTTCTGCTTAGATATTGCTTCAAAAGCTTCCTCTTCAGAGTTAAACGTTTTGGCTACACCCTGAAATCGGCTCATTTCTAGGCCAGCTATTTTTACTATAGCGCCTTCTGGAGCTAATGTCCCATACAAAATTTTTAACGTGCCTTGCCTATGCAGTGGCTTTTCAATGCTCCTTATTACAGGTTCACCATTTAGATCTGGAGACAATATTTGGAGATTCTTTTCCATCGTATTGCCCGTGACAGACAATACATTACCGTGAATAAGTCCATTTTTTAGTAAATGTTTTAGAATTACAGGGACACCTCCTACGTTGTCGAGGTCAACCATTACATACAGTCCACCTGGTCGCAAATCTGCAAGATGGGGGGTACGCTTTCGTATTCTTTCAAAATCCCTCAAACATAATTTGATACCTATTTCTTTAGCTATTGCAAGTAAATGAAGTACGGCATTAGTAGAACCACCAATGGCATTAACCATAGTTATCGCATTTTCAAATGATTCAAATGTCAAAATATCTCGTGGACGAATATCATTTTCCAATAGCTTCATTATTTGTTTTCCAGTTTGGTAACAAACTACTTCTCGCCTTTTGCTTTCAGCAGGAGGGCCGGCACTACCCGGAAGTGCAATGCCAAGTGCTTCGCTAACACATGCCATCGTGTTAGCGGTGTACATTCCTCCACATGACCCTGCAGAAGGACATGCGACTTTTTCTAAGTCATGCAGTTCATTTTCTGTAAGTTTGCCGGAATCGAAAGCGCCAACCGCTTCATATACATCCTGTACTGTTACTGGTTTTCCGTTCCATGTGCCTGGTAATATCGTCCCTCCATAAACGAAAATTGAAGGGAGATTCATCCTTGCCATACCCATCATAGTTCCAGGTAAGCTCTTGTCGCATCCTGATATTCCAACTATTCCGTCATATCCGTGGGCTCTCATCATAATTTCAATAGAGTCTGCAATCACCTCTCTGCTGACTAAAGATGCCTTCATTCCTTCGTGCCCCATAGCAATACCATCAGATACTGATATGGCCGTAAATTCTCTGGGAGTACATCCTGACTCCTTAACTCCATTTTTGGCAAATTGTGCTAGATGTCCCAAATGAATATTACATGGAGTCGCTTCGTTGCAAGTTGAAGACACTCCTATAATTGGCCTCGATAGATCAAGATCACTTAGTCCCATTGCCTTGTACATCGCGCGGTGTGGAGCTCGTGATGAACCTTCGACAACAGTTCTACTTACTAACAATAACATAACAAGATAGAAATAGCCTATTTTAATATTATAATTCGAGAAATATTAAGATTCAAGAGATTGTTATTTTTACTAATCCAAAATTGCTATTATCTTGATTCCGTCTACTCCTTCGACTTTGAATAGGGTTTCGCACATGCCGCATTCAGCATTTCCATTAGCCATGTCGCTGGCTGATATGCTTTCATTCCTGTAGTCACATTTTGGACAGCTAAATGTAAAATTAATTTCAAAATCAGATAGGTCTATTGTTTCAGGCATTCACTATGTAAGACAAAATTTGATGTATTTAAAAGTCACGACATAGGACCCGAATCAACGAAATAAACGAATAAATCATCATTGTTTTGACATTATTTCAAATCAGTATGAAAGTAGACTCTTGCATTTTTTGCTCCATTGTTTCGGGACACTCAAAGGCCGAAATAATCTATCAAGACTCCACCTTTGTTGCCCTTCTCGACAAGTATCCTTTTAGCATGGGTCATACTCTTGTAATTCCACGAAAACATTATGAAGATCTGCTTAAGATGCCAAAGGAAGAGGTTGGAAATTTATATTGCATGGTAAGCATTATAGCTTCAGCTATCTCGAAGGCGCTAAAATCAGAAGGTCTTAATATTGGGCAAAATAATGGACGAGCCGCTAATCAAATAATTCCGCATGTGCATGTGCATG
>JBIOZE010000167.1:0-13047 GCA_044870745.1 Nitrososphaeraceae archaeon
GTTCAAAACCATTAATGCCTGGCATTCTAATATCACTTATTATTAGATCATAATATGAAGGATTTATGCTCGCAAAATGCTGCAACGCTTCGTGGGAATTGGAGAAGGACTTTACCCCAAATCCTTCCAGGGTCAAAAATTTTTCCAAAACAAATAATTCGTCACGTTCATCATCGATTAGCAGGACATTTGCTTTAGTCAAAGACTTGTTACATTCCCCGAGTCTTTGTTTCCTAATAATACTATTGCCTGTCGACGCAAATCGCTTAGGATGAGTGATGCTTCTTGAAAGAGAGTATAATGGGTAGGAGAATTTTCCAACCCCTAACTGTTCAGTCCGTACTTCATTCCAAATACAATTCCTTTGCATATGAGGAAATGATTTTAACATTCGATAAAGGTCGTTTCCGATGATTACTCCATTTGGTGTTGCGTATGAATTTATCTTGGAACAATAATTTACAGTAGGTCCAAAAAAGTCTTCCATATTAGAGGCAGTAGAATTTGCTATCTCAACTTTACCATAGTCTGCACTGATTCTGTAACTAATTCTCGGTAATCCACTTCTATCGAGGTCAGAGTTAATTTCACTCCTTGTATCCATTTGAGCAAAGAAGCAGTCAATAACCTGCTCAAAAGCTCCCATGTTCATTGAGTTTCCAGTCAGTGGAAAATACGAGAGAATCCCATCACCCACTGTCTTTATAATTTTCCCATTATGTTTTTTCAGTACCCCTGCAATTCCATTTATGAAAATGGAATAGAACCTTCTAATATTTTCTGATAAGGTAATGGTGGATACAAGAGAAGTCGAGCCGATAATATCTACAAAACTTACGCAATAGTTCTCGGAGTGACTTTTGAAATATACTTCTTCCAATCACGGCACCTCCGAAGGACCGTTCATCGTACTATTCGCTATCTACTCATTATTAAGTAATTCTTGGGTCTAAGTGCAATTAATTAAATAAATTGCAAAGTAATAATTCGCTTGCAAATATTACGATAAATGACTGCCGGCTCATATCTATATATGATACCATATACCCGGTCTATACAAAAATATAATCACGAAAATCACTTCTGAAAAGACACTAGATTTTCAAGGCTGCCAACAATTTCCAAAATATTACTTGGAACTGAGCTCCCACTTATCCATTCGACAGAATTTTTAGTGGTATTGAAGGTGACTGCTAAATAATAATATTTTAGGTCGCAACATGGAGAATAGTCGTGAAGTCTAGTCTGAAAAAAGTTATTTCTGAGGATTATATTTTCTAGCTGCTCTCCCTCAATAGGAGTTAGTTTTTTTTCAACTTCCATATGTTTGGGCAATCCCCCGATTTCAATAATCCTATTGTCTGAGGAATTGTATATTATCGATTTGAATGTTGGTGCAAAACCGCCAGTAGTAGTATAATTTATTATGAATGAGCCGCGAGTCAAATTTGCTGCATTTATTTGCGCATAAGAAGTGTCTAAGGCTAAAATCTGCACACCTGCTAGTCCAATGAAGACTATTGATAGCCATATTTTTAGACCTCTGACATATTGAAGATACAATCAGCCTCTTTACGAGATAGTTTCTATTAAAACTTCAAATTGGTACTGGAATGTTAAGCATAATGAACAACCAATTCAGTATTAGAAATCATGAGGATAGCTTACAAAATGCTTTACGTATGTTTATCCAATATATCATGTGTTAACAACAAACCTGAAAAGGTCAATGCCTTTGGGGGTAAAGATAATTGCAATATTCAATTTGATATTTGGTTTTGCCTTTTTGGCGGCTGGAATTGAGTTTCTATTTAGTGAAACACTAGGATTATCATTAACTTTCATTATTATTTCCGTTCCATCACTAATAGTCGGTTTTTCATTCTATAAAGGCAAAAGGTGGGGTTGGATATTTGCAATGGTTTCTTACTCAGTCGGAGTGATTATTACAATAACAGCTATTGCCCTAGGATTTACGAATAGAGATGCAGCTATCGGAGTTGTAATATCAATATTGATAGTTGCATATCTAAACATGTCTCACGTAAAAGCGTATTTCAGCAAAGAGAGAATAGCTAGGGAAGTATAAAGTTCGCGATAAAACGAGATATGCAAAAGGACACTGACCAATGGTTTGAGAGACACTTCAAGTTGATATACGGCCCTGACTTTGTCCAAGTCTTAAGGTGAGCACTCGTGGGTTGGGATTCGAATCCTTGGGCTATACTTGGGGAGTCTACCTGCCTTCCACTGATGCAGAAGCCAGAGGGGAAGAAAGATTATGCAGTACATGTGACTAGAAAAAAATATTGTTTTTGAACGATGGGACTTTAGGTTATGTGAAGAATGTCTAGAAGATATCAGAGAAGAACATAACCTGGACAAGGGTATTTAGATATTGGAAGATTGGAAAAGGAACGAACTTCAGATAAATCTATCTTGAATCGCCAACACACGTGATAAGAATTGAGCTTAGTTAAATCTCGTTATTACCTAGTTATGTTGTTTTCACCATGGACTTACGTTCCTATTGCAGAAGATCGGTTGCGGATTGATTTTGTATCTCTGACTCTGCCTGATTATTGTGACAGTCGACCCCTTCATCGCCTGATGTAATTTGTGAGTTAACGTTGTTTTCTGCACAGTTTTGGACGTATACGGTTTCTCCACTCGCAACTATGCTTTGCTTGCTCGTGATTTTAATTTTGCTATTACTAGTGTCGTGGTCTACTGGTCCGCTACTGTCTGTAGCAGCACATACAGCATGCGTGCAGGTGAAGTCAGCATATGCCGTTGTCATTGGGGGCATTCCTGTTACAACAGCAGCCATTATGACCGCAGCAATAACTAGTGCCTCTTTCATGAAAGTAAATTATTAAATAAGCATATAATAATTAGGAGGCATAATACGGGAAACGTTATGGTTATTCATCTAAGTGGATTTTATTATTACTTAATTTACAATCATTAAGCATAGAATTTTTAGATGTAAAAAGTACACCTACTAATGAATTGTCCAATTACATGGAATATTCTACTGAAGAAAGCACCATATCTTTATTTTGTGCAACCGCAAATTATTAAAAAATACTGTAATGTTAACAATAACAAAAATGAATTTGCAAGGAGATCAAATATGTACTAATATGATAAATCAAGTCATTTAAGTCAGTGACGATTATCTTAGGTCGAAGGGTCAAAGCAGGCCTGCATCCATAATTCCACGCATTAATGAATTAGCGGCAGTAAGATGATTTTTGTTTACCGGTAAGCAGTTATCAATCAAATGACACACCAGACACATCTGATACCCGGTTTGGTACAATCATACGGCGATTTTTTTATCCCGGTATAAAGCAGAACAGTGAAGAGGCATTATCATCTTTCGTATCAAAAAAAATAGTTTAGTGTATAGGCGGCTCATCTTCATTCAACGTTATTATTCGTGCCTTTGTCCTAGTTTTCCCTTTCATCATCATTGTCATCATCATCATCATTGTCATCATCATCATCATCATTGTCATCATCATCATTGTCATCGCTTGTCGTTGGTTGATCCACATTAATCGTTGTTGTAGAGTTTCCCGACATATCAGGCAGCACCAAACCCGATTGCGCAGATGGCATAGTAGTATTGCTGCTGTTACTGCTAGTGGTGTTTGCCTGGGTCAAATTGTTATCCACCTGTAACCCTCCACCAGAAAATGTAGCCGATGGACTATAAGTCACTGCGACAACTAAGGCTGCTATGACCACAAAAATAACAAACCTATAATTCATATTCCATCTATACCATGGTGCTATAAAAACAGCACTGCTCAGATTAAAAGATTACAAGATACGTTCAACATATTGTTCACAATTCTTACCAATCACCATAGAGCCTCTCCATAGTCTGAAACAATATACCGACATCCGACAAATAATTTATACAAGAAGCAGGAGTATTATCTATGTTACAAATCCAGGATGGTAACACGTATCTTAACTTTGGTTTGTTGGTAATTGATATGCAAAACGGGTTTGTAAGCAAAGGTGGCTCATATAATAAACTCGGTATGAACATAAAAGACTATAGAAAAGCAATACCGACGATTAAGGATCTGATTGCCTTTTGTAGGGAACAGAAAGTCCCCATTTTTTATACTCAAGCAGTTAGAGAACGAAGTGGGATTGATTTGTTGACCAACATTCACATGATCCTTCCAAGAACCCGTGAAGAGAGATTGAAGGTACCGATAACTGTTAGAGGAACATGGGACTCTCGAGTAATTGATGAGCTCAAGCTTGCGAGAACTGATCATGTTATAATAAAAAGACGTGATTCTGCATTTCAAGATACAGAATTAAGAGTATGGCTTCAGAGTGCGGGGATAAATACTCTCGTATTCTGTGGGGTTGATACATCGATTTGTGTAGAAACCTCACTTAGAGATGGATTCAATTTGGGATATGACGTAATACTCATTTAAGACGCTACAGCGTCTGGTATAAGTAAACACTATGAAACTACTTTAGAGCGGGTCGGCGATTACTATGGCATAGTAACTAGTCTTAGTGATTTCAGAAAGATAATTGAGCTCTTGAAGCATATCGAGGATGGAACAACGGATTTCTACGACATGTCCAATATGAGAATTAGTGCTTTCCTTGAAAAACATAAATTGTTAGATATTAGAGCAGTAAAACAAAGCAGAGTTTCCAGAAAATGATTTGAATAGTCTGAATTTCTTTTCTCTGTCTAACCGACTTATGACTCGAAAGTATTGCAACTAATTGAAAGTAATTTCATTTCTATTTCTTAAAATTCACATATTAACGTAAATGCCAAAGCTCACCTGAATTCAAGTAGGTTTAAATGTTTATTTTTCTACTTACGTTTAGTGAATCGACTGGGAAACAAGAAGCTAAAAATTCTTGGTTTTGCTGGGAGTCTTAGAAAGGGTTCATATAATAAAGCATTGTTACGCGCTGCGGAAGAGTTGCTTCCAAGTAATCTTACAATGGAAGTCTTTGAGATCGAAGGTATTCCCTTATTCAACCAAGATACGGAAAAGGATATGCCTGCGAAAGTAAAAGAATTCAAATCCAAGATTCGAGAAGCTGACGCACTGCTTATTTCTACTCCGGAATATAATTATTCGGTGCCAGGGTATTGAAAAACTCAATTGATTGGGCGTCAAGGCCCTACGGAGATAATCCCTTTGACGGGAAACCGGTTGCCATAATGAGTGCATCTGTAGGGATGTTAGGCGGCGCAAGAGCTCAATATCATCTTCGTCAGATGTTTGTATTTTTGAATATGTATCCTGTCAATGGTCCAGAAGTCATAGTCCCATTTGCTCAGGATAAATTCGATGCAAACGGAAAGCTCATAGACGAGAACACTCGTAAATACTTGACGCAATTGCTTCGGAGACTTGCGGATTGGACGAACCTGCTGAGACATTAAATCAAAATTTTTGAGTGAGAATAGCTGCATTCGAGCCTGATAAAAATCAACGAACAACATACGAACCAGTTGATTTAGCAGAGTTGTTTTTATTTCAAGTACTCTTTGTATTCAAAGTTAGTTTAACTAATTGTTCTTGTGCCGTTATCATTTTAGTAGCAGGTAACAAAATAATACCAGAACCAGAAACAATAGTTAATGCAATTAATATATATAATAAATTGATTTCAGGTTAACATTTACACGTCTTTTATAGATAGACAATGTTATCATTACTATAAATGAGAGATTAGGATTTTTATCTGATCTGGGTCATGGATAAAGACGGTATTACTATTTCTATTATCATTAGTATCAGATATAATTTCGATATTCTTGGACTCAAGTTGTCGTAATAGTTTACCAAAGTCTGGTTTAGATGGAAGTTTCAATTTAAAATAATCTAGTCCTAGTTCTTCAGAATTAGCCTCCTGTATATCAGTGCCAAGCCATGTATTGGTTGCCACATGGTGATGGTACAAGTCCGCAGCAAAGAAATTAGCACCCGGGAATGTACAAGTATGATGTAGGCCAAGAATTTCCGAATAAAATTTCTTTGACTCAGAAAGATTCGACACATGTAAATGAACGTGTCCTATCAGAGTATTCTCCGGCATTCTCCATGGCCCGAAATTATCAGCCTCTTGGTACAAGTGGTCTAGGTCTAGACGCTCAGTGCTCATTTCAACTTGATATTCTCCGATTCTTTTCCATTCAGATCGATTTTTATCTCTATAAATCTCTACACCATTGTTATCGGGATCTCTTAGATAGAGAGATTCTGATACCAAATGATCAGCAGCACCTTCGAAAGATAATTTATCGGAATTTTCAGTTAAGTGTCTAAATACGTTTGCTAGGTAGCTCCTGTTTGGTAACAAGATAGCAAAATGAAATAATCCCGCTCTTTTTCCTAATCCTTCCGGTTTATTGGTCTTCCTCCCGTAATCTACTTTCGAAAGGTGGATAAGGTAATCCTTATCTCCCTCCGCAAAAAGGAATACATTTTCATCAGTAATCTTGCCAATTGGCTTAAAGCCGAGTATTTGCTTATAAAAATTTAAAGATTTTTGTATATCATTGACCTTTAGCTTTACGTGCGCTATACTAGTCCTCGGACTAATTTCAAAAGGCTCTCCAGTTACGTGATGCAGGTCACCCAATAAATTGCAACCCTGGTCTACATTACGCCAAGCTGTTTCATCATTCCCCCTAGGTCATAGAATAAATTTTCCTCAGTTATCTTTCCGTTATTCCAATGAGCCACAGTACAAAAGTCTATTTTGAATTTCTTGTTAGTAGGTTCAATAGTTTTTCCATCAAGTCCCATCATTTGGCCTCTATGTGTACCGGTGAATTCTGCTATAGAACAAGTCCAGTCACCCTGACCAAAAAGAACCTTATATGGATTGTTTCCTACACGATTATCAGGAAACGCCTTAAAGAAATATTCTCCTTCCTTTCTATGCGCATCTATCCCTTCGGTTGGTGGTTGACCAGGCCATCGCACGATCACGTCGTCGGTGTGACGCTTGGTAAAAATCTCCCAATCCTGCGAGTTCCATGCATCATCCAAGGATTTCATTAATTTCATATTTTCTTCAATACTCATGTAGATTTACTAAAGACTTGAAAATAATAAAAGTTTGTGACGCTTACATGGTTCTGAAATATAGATTGAGGAAAGAAGATATACCAATCAAACCATAAATCCATATGGACAATAAAGAGACTGCTACCGCTGGCGGAGAAAAGAACCAAGAAAAACATTTACAGCAAGCAGAACCAGTAAATTGGCAAAATACAATAGGAAAAACAATAATGACCAAGGATAACTTGGATATGGGTGAAGTCATCGTGGATCCTGATACTGATTACAATACTTCGTACTTGATTACTATTGAACATGGTGATCATGAAAGGTTTAGGATTCCAAAAGAAACCATATATAAAATAGAGAAGGACTCTATGTATACAACACTAACAGAAAATGAAATACTTGAAACTAGGAAAAATGATCCGTATTGGACATCGATGGGATCCTATATAGGTCATACTGGACATGAAGAATAAAACTACAATTGGCTATATTTGATTAGATCAACTATACCACTTGATCCTACTTATTGGTTCCGATACAGGTTATGTTTAATTTACTGGCAACAAAACACAAACTGTAATAATTTTTCAGGATTACTTGGCTGCCATCGTGAAAACTTGAGCCTTTATTTTTCGAAAGAGGAATAATTACTGTAAATGAAGCGTATGAACTCTAGTATATTGCAAATTTAATCTTATTAAAAAACTTCATTTCGATTACAATGTGGGACTAGGAATGATTACAATTTAATAAACCTAGAAGTAATAGTTGATGGCTCAAGTGACCGGAGCCTCGGACGAGAGATATTCGTTAAGCACATTTTAGCCAAATTTCACCCCCCCGCAAAAAGCAAAGAAATAGTTGTCGGTATTTTTAATTAGTTCGTATGGTCGAATCAATTCTTGGATATGTCCCATTGATTTCTGCAACAATAGTTTCTGGACTTCTTATTCTAAGATTCTTTAATTTTTCGATTGCGAGAAAGAATTTGCAAAAACAAACTGAGCAGCAGATCGCTAACTTGAAGATGCAGAACGTGCAGCAGATTTACTCCAGGGTAATTGAAGCAAGACTCCAGCTCGAAAATACTCAAGAATTTACAAAAATGGCAAATGAAAGCCCTGTTTTTAAGGAACGTTTTGCTCTTGTTGATAGTCCATCAGAATATTACGTGGTAGTCTCGTTTCTTGACTTGTTTGAATACGTGTTCCATCTTAATAAGAACGAAATGATAGACAGCTTGGTATGGGATCGATGGAAAATTTTTACGAAAACCATAATGACCATACCGAAATTTGCAAGCGTGTGGGCAAAGACAAAAGAATCACATCCAGATAAGGATTTTAGAGAGTATATCGATTCACTATGAAGTGGATCCTAGATTAAAGTCTACTACGTGTTCTTCCATCTTTGAATAATTTCTCTGGGCACTATAAAATTTAAAGTATAAACTAAACTTCACAGCAGATTAGGTTTATCATTATTTTGGATTATCTAGGATTATTTAATTCTAATGTGCGTGAGGTGGAGGAGCACTACCTTTTGATAATTCTTCATTAAACGTTCCTGCAGATTTCTCATGATATTCAAGGTTGCTTTGATCAACCTTGATCGCTTGAGGAGGACAAACAGAAACGCAAGCCATACACCAAATACAATCATGTTCTCGA
The DNA here is from genome assembly GCA_044870745.1 of Nitrososphaeraceae archaeon. Lineage (GTDB taxonomy): Archaea > Thermoproteota > Nitrososphaeria > Nitrososphaerales > Nitrososphaeraceae > TA-21. The sequence continues at coordinate 8,762 of JBIOZE010000167.1, forward strand.
ATAGGATCTGACTTATCAGTATAATCCACTCGTCCATCTCTTTCATGATCCTGTCCGCTCCCAGCACTTGTTACATTTGCCATCTGTATAGCTGGAATATCTTGCTCTGTTCTATACCATTGGAATACTTGGACCGGACATGCTTCAATACAAGCTCCATCAGCATAACAAGAATCCCAATCAACTGCAACCATTGTACCGTGAACGCCCAAAGGAACATATTCCTCTCCTCTTACTTTGTATGCTTCCTGAACTTCGGGCTTCGTCGACGTCTCTGCGTCTGATCTACCCGGACCCCACACAAAGTGAAAGTGGTCACCATCTCCCAGGCTATGTTTTCCTATTACCTGGTGATTCTTTGGAAAGTCTGGATCTATTGGCATGATTATTTTACAGCTTCAAATTATATACATATTATATTATTTTTTAATGCAGCCACTTGCAATCATCGTATAAGCCGATAATTATCCATGCTAATATGCACTTTCAGCTCTTAGTGTCAACGGAAAAACAGTCTGCTCTTCTTCTTTGAAGTGTTTTCTAGGGTTATTCACAAATTCATTCAAATCCTCTTTTGCATTTTCATATTCAGCTGGATCGGAGGATGCAGCTGCATTTTTGATCGCCGTTACTCTATTCTTGAGAAATTTCATTACCCAGTTGTGTTCTTGCATAATCTTAATTGATTCTGATGATTCATCCTTCGCATTATGCATGATAATACGCATAAGCCTAGCCTCTTCTTCAACAGCATGTTGGATGATCTTATCACTTAAATCCTGTATTAATTGAGCTGCTTGTCTAATATCATTTCGTTTTATATTATTATCGATCTCGATAAATTTGGATTCAAAAATAACATGTTCTGATTTCAATCGCTCGATAAAGTCTGGTATTGGTTCATCAAAATTTATAGGTCTACTTACACTCATTGATCATATTATCTTCTAGACAGTTAAAAGTATTCATATATTAATGAAAGTTGTTGGTTCCTCAGTTGGCTATGTTACCGGATTCATTCAATTATAAGATCTCATAATCTGATCGTTGTTTGTATGAAAAACAATTGTTGCCAAAAGTTGCGTCACCTTGTGGGACGGAACTGAATATACAGGCTCACTCATCCAGTTGTTATCTTAGATTACTTTTTAATTCTCTCCAGGAGATATTCCTTCAATGCCATTGCATTGTTAAATTTGACATCTTTTGCACCATATAGTAATGTTACCGGTTCTTCCCTTGCTTTATCTAGAATCACGTTGACGAACTCACTCTTCCCTTGTAGTTCTTTAAAATATCTGGTCTTAAATTCATGCCATTTTTTTTCGTCATGCGAGAACCATTTTCGAAGTGAATTACTGGGGGCGATATCTTTCAGCCACAAATCTACCTTTACTTTATCCTTCCTTAGTCCACGAGGCCAGAGTCTATCTACAAGTATCCTAAAAGTGTTTTTTTCTCCAGACCAATTGTATATTCTTTCAATTTTTATCATCGGCATCAAGATCGACCTTTTGCGTCATTTCATTCACCCGCTCGTGAATTTATTAACCAAATATGGAACATTCTGCAATTTGTATCATTACGTTAGTTTGCCTGTTTATGCGTAGTTTTTAGCGACACACAATTATCATATGCCTGTCTAATTAGTCGCTTCGTATTCTCTGCTTGCTCTACAGTCTCCACTACACATGAAACCCATCCTACCTGTGGAGCATATTGGTGATGAAGAGCCACATGTGTTCGTAAGGCTTCTTCTTGTTGAGACTTAGAAAGTCTGATATCTATATATCGTGGTCCATGAAAATGTGCAAAATTTCTCAAACCGAAGAAATAGGCCTCTTCACTCATCGGATCATGTTTTAGCTCAACATTCGGTAGCGATCTTATGAAACTTCTAATCTCTTCTTGCAAGGTTTGAGCCATGCTACTAATGAGTATGGTCTTTATCGTTTATCAAGCATTGCATTCGAATCTGGGTTTGCATACTGTTCTCTGAGTTATTTTAACTAGTGGTAAAGTTTGCGAAGGACATCGAACCATCATCGATGCTATTCTCGGATTGGGATTCGAACCCTTCGGTTATACTCATGGAGTCTATTTTTTTAAATAAATATCTTGGACGGTTATTTGATTCCCTTTAGACGAAGTCATAACTTGGTGGTAAGTGTTCCCTATTTGGTTACGATGTCGTGGTTTTGGTTGTCTTTGTCACTGTCTTAGTTTCTTGCACGGGTTCATTCTGGTAAGCGATCTTGAAGATCTGTATTTCACTCTTATCCTTGTCGACTACGTAAATTTTTTCTTCGTCTCCAAAAGCTACACTTACAGCACGCTTAAATTGACCTTCTCCTGTACCTGGAAGACCCCAGCTGTCAATGTAATTACCATTTTTATCAAACACAAGTATTCTTTTACTTCCGCCATGGGTTACATACACATTACCAGATTCTGAATCAATGGAGATACTTACAGGGTTATCGAATTGTCCTTGGCCCTTGCCATACTCGCCCCATTTTCCCACAAATTTTCCGTCCTGGTCAAATTTTTGAATTCTGTTATTCTGGGTGTCGGCGACGAACACTGTTCCAGAAGGATCGAAAGTCAAGCCAGCGGGCCTGTCTAGCTGCCCGTCACCCACTCCTTGAGCCCCCCAAGAGCTAATAAGTTTGCCATCATAGTCGAATTTTTGAATTCTGTGATTGCCTATATCCGTTACATATACTACTTTCTGCTTGTTATCTAAGTCAATATCACCTGCATGATCAAATTGACCCAGTCCTTTACCTGCTGATCCCCACATCCCCAAGAAATTACCATTGGTATCGAATTTTTGAATTCTATTATTACCAATTTCGCTTACAAATATGACACCTTCTGAAAAATCGGCTGCTAAATCTCCTGGTTGCTTGAATTGACCTTTTCCTGAGCCTTCACTACCCCAACTTGTTAAATAACTTCCATCTGTTCTGAAAACATCGATCCTATTGTTATCCTTGTCAGCAACGTATATCATATTGCCTTCAGTATCGATCCTTAGGTCCGTGGGTTCAAGTACCTGACCTGCTCCTGTACCTGGAAATCCTAGTCTACCAACATAGACATACTTTGAAGAGATATCTGTCTCAGTTGTAGTTGTCGTTTTCTTAGTTGTCTTTTTATTTGTATCACTTCCGTTTGTATCTTTAACGGTAAGCTTCATAGAGTCGGTACCTGTATCTCCTTCATTATCAGTCACCCTGAGAGTGATGATATAAGTTCGATCCTGGCTTACCAGGGGGGCCTTAAGTTTTATTTTACAGGAGCCCAAAGGTTGGGGTACCAATGAAATTTCAGTACTATTGACACTACGTTTCATGGTCCAATCACACTTTACTATTTTACCTCCATCAGGATCGATGCTTCGGCTACCATCTATTGTTATTATTTGTCCTTCATTTACGTTGCGGTTTGGACCAGCATATGCAATTGGTAAACAAGAGAGGGTGGAATTTTTCATACTGCAGATTGGCGTTGGTGGGCATTCTTTGTCAGTAGAATTGCCACTGCTTGTAGAATTGCCACCTGGAGTACATTTGGGTGGTAAAGGAGGAGGGGGGCATTCTTCGTCAGTAGAATTGCTGCCTGGCTCGCATACTGGAGGTGGAGTAGTTGTTGGACAATTTGGGTCCGTGAAATTGCTGTTTTCATCGCATACTGGAGGTGGCATAACCGGAAGAATAGAGAGAATTGAGCTAGGACACTGAGTGTCGGTACTGTTGGCGTTCTCATCACATTCAGGTGGTAGTTGTTCCACTGTAGATGGTTCTATCCCAGAGACTTGTGATGGTGGACAATCTGGGTCGGTACTGTTGGCGTTCTCATTACAGGCAGGAGATGATATATCTGACAAAACTTTTTTCGGTATCGATTCCTTAAGTCCATCGGGTGAACATTTTGAATTTGTTGAATTGTCATTTTCATCACATTCGACCTCAGGTAATTCGGGTGTCAAAGGTTCCGTCCCAGACGGAAGACATTCTGGTGAAACTTCATTTTCATCACAAGTTAGTGGTACTACTTGGGGTAATTCTTCACCTGTAGTTGTTTCTTCACCTTCACCTGTAGTTGTTTCTTCACCTTCACCTGTAGTTGTTTCTTCACCTGTGGGCGGACAGGAATAAACTCCTTCCTCATCCTCACAACTGGACTGGTCGTCAGAATTGTTGTCGTCAGAATTGTTGTCGTCAGAATTGTTGTCGTCAGAATTGTTGTCGTCAGAATTGTTGTCGTCAGAATTGTTGTCG
>JBIOZE010000168.1:0-3516 GCA_044870745.1 Nitrososphaeraceae archaeon
CTTTGTATGATTTACCAAAGTTCTTGGCTTGTTCACCCCTGAAATTAAGTAAATCTCTGGACGATTAATACTAGTAATTAACTAAGGATTTCTATGACAAAATACAGATTATGAAAAAATCTTTACCACTACTAGGTATATTTATTTTGTCAATCAAATTTGAAATACTCTAGTTAAAACAATTATAGACAAAAAAGATTTTGAAAATTTCAAATTACGTCTACGTCGTGTGGATGGCTCTCCTTATAACCTGCCAGAGTAATTTTTATGAATTCTGCATTCTCCTGCATTTCTCGGATTGTATTGGCCCCACAATAACTTAGCCCCGACCGAACCCCGCCGACAAGTTGCCTTATAATTTCAATTACGCTGCCTTTATACGGCACCATAGCTTCTACTCCCTCTGGGACGTAGTCATTTAGATCTTCATTATCGTAACTTGAGTCAGGGTTTTCTCTATGTCGTCGACCCAAAGCAGCATAAAAAGATGCCATGCCTCTGTACATCTTATATTTTTTGCCATTTTTCACAAGGGTCTTACCAGGGCTTTCATCAGTTCCTCCAAACATACTCCCTATCATGACAGATGATGAACCAGCAGCTAAGGCCTTGGTCATATCTCCTGAGGTTCTGGTTCCACCATCGGAAATAATCGGGATATCATATTTCTTTCCCATCTTAACACAATCTATAATTGCTGTTAATTGAGGAACCCCCGAACCAGTAACAATTCTGGTAATACAAATTGAACCTGATCCAACTCCCACTTTGACTGCGTCAACTCCTGCTTTTATCAAATCTTCGGTTCCCCTTCCAGTTGCGATATTTCCAGCTATAAGTTCACAAGAAGGAAATGCTCTTTTTATCATTTTTACAGTGTTGATAGCATTATCACTATGTCCATGTGCTATGTCCACAACAATTACGTCTGCTCCATTATTTAACAATGACTCAGTTCTTTCAAGGTAATCATCCTTTACTCCTACCGCGGCCCCAACAAGCAATCTTCCTTTCTTATCTTTTGAAGCATTTGGATATTCCTCCATTTTCAATATATCTTTACCAGTTATAAGCCCACTAATCTCGCCGTTTTCATTAATGACGGGTAACTTCTCAATTTTATTTCTGTGAAGAATTCCTTTTGCTTGTTCTATTGTAGTACCAACTTTAGCAGAGACTACATCTTTGGTCATCAGATCGGATACTAAAACATTCAGGTCTCTTTCAAAAACAGTATCTCTGCGCGTCAGTATTCCACATAGCTTGTTATTGGAATCTTTTACTAACAGTCCCGATATTCCATTTTCTGACATTAAAGAATTGGCTTGCTTTATAGTACTATTGGGATCAATGGTATAGGGTTGCTCTATAACAACAGATTCGCTCCGCTTTACCTTTAAAACTTGTTCAACTTGATCTTGAATAGTCATAAATCTATGTATTATTCCTATTCCTCCTTCTCTGGCTAATGCGATTGCCATACTTGATTCGGTCACTGAATCCATGTTGGCACTTATAATTGGGACATTAAGACTAACGTTTGAAGAAAGTCTTGTTTTTAGACTAGTTTGTGATCGAGACACGATAGGTGATCTCTTAGGCACCAGAAGAACGTCATCAAAGGTTAGGCCTTCTTTGAAGTACAATATTACCTTAATCCATATCATGTCCTAGGATTATAAGCGTTTTCTTTTTAGTTTGAAAGGCCTAAAATTATAGCATAATAAATAAGCAGTGACTATAAAGAAAGTAAATTTGATTTCAGTTTAGATAAGCACATAATTGTAAATAGGCACGATGGTACCTATATTACAAAAATTATCGGGTCGAATTTAGTGTAGAGTTATGTGCTGCCGCTGTTGCTGCTCCCTCTTCTGTTGAACCCAATGGAATTTCTATGAATGGAATGGCGCCAACGTCACTGCCGCCACCTGCACCACCACTGCTTCCCGTTACTAATGGGAGTTTTCCATCCCATCGTTGAGTCTTTAACCAATCCAGGTATGTACTACTATTTTGAAGCTGAACATCGATAATTTTGATAGCTTCAGATTCTCCTTGTGCTTTTAATATATTTGCTTGTCGGAGACCCTCAGCATTCGCTATATTTGCTTTCTGCTCACCTAATGCTCTAGCTTCAGTTTGCTGGGCTTCAATTTGTATTCTTCGAAGTTCATTTTGAGCCTGGAGTGCACGCTGTTCGGCCTGGACCTTGGCTTCTACTGCTTGTACAAATTGATCTGAAAATTGGAAGTCAGTAATAGATATTGTGTCCATAATAATATTGTATGGTGTTAATCTAGCCTCTATTTGTTCCTCTATTTCAGATTTCACCTGATCTCTTTTAGTAATTAATTCTTCTGCATTATATCTCGCAGTTACTTGCTTAACAGATTCTTGAATTGTCGGCACTATAACCCTGTTAGAATAATCAAGACCTATTTCCTTATACAAGATTGGAACGGTGTCAGGATTAATCCTATAATTCAACGCGACTTCAGTCGCCACATTTTGAAGGTCTTTTGAAGCTGATGTGGTGCTCTCAACAATCTTTTGGGTTCTAACTTCCATTGGTACTATTGAATCTCTAAATGGTAATACAAAATGCAATCCTTCACTCAAAGATACCGAGGTATCAACTGCACCGAATTTTAGTAATACACCTCGGTTACCAGCCTCAACAATCTTCAAACTTGAGGTCAGTACAACAAATATAATAATAATCGCAATTATTGCAGGTATAGCTATTTTTAATGGACTAGAAAAACCAAATCCGCCTCCACCGCCAACATCTTCCAGTGGTTCCCCATCTGGTGTAATTCGCCTATTTCGTTTAGATTTAAAAAAATCTACCATGTTTGTATTAATTTACGTTTATACGTGATTTAAATATTTATAAATCCTAATTTAATGAGTTATAATTTGCCAAAGTGTTCGAGGAATTCTTTGGAAAAATTGGCAGTTTCTGACAGATTTGAATCCTCTTTCACATTAGCATCTTTTATCCAAACTATATTTCCCTCTAAATCTACTATTATCTGCTTTGATCGTTCAAGGTATTTCAAAATTGCGTTAATTTTATCCAGCGACAATACGGGAGACAATAACTTTCTCAAATCTCTTAGCTTGGGAAATGGCTTTACATTCTTTATTGTATTGACAAAATAATCAACTTCCGCTTCAGAATATACATTTAGGGCATCCAATCTTCTTTTTTTGTTGACTTTTTTCTTCTTAATATTTGAATTTTAGATCCCCAGTTTATAAAACTTTTATTTTACTAAACTAGATACGTTAAGCAAAATAATGCTGGCTGAAACAACCAGTATAAATATTTCAGAGCATCTAGATTCAAATTCACTACGTGTGACCAAGATGGCTAAGAAATTGGATGAATACATTACTTAAATTATGAGAAATAAGGTATCTTAAACCAAAGCGGCCAAGAATCAACAAATCCCAAAACCTAAGAGAAAAACAGAGCTTATCTGTCAAATTATTAACGGTAATAAGAGT
>JBIOZE010000169.1:0-8197 GCA_044870745.1 Nitrososphaeraceae archaeon
TTGTTTTTCCAAAGTCTATCTGCCAAGGCTTGGATCGGATTAGTAGATGTGGTCGATATAAAGGGTTCCGGACACTAGTTGTAAAACATTCCTGGGGCAAACCTTATTTTCCAAAAGTCGGTAAATAGGAGCGTGTCTAAATTTAATCATTTTCTCTTATGTTTTAGTTGCACGTTTGGTTGAGTCCTTCCACAAAAATTGCAGATTAGTTTTATTTGATCCTCTGTAAGCTTTAGATAATCAGATTTACATTTTGGACATAATTCCATAATTCTATTTTGTGAGTTATTCTAATAATGAGGCTATCACGATTCAGAGAGAGAGCCTAATCGCAGTTCACCCTTCTGAAACAATAATAGATAGTTATTGTATAGTGAAGTAATGATATGGCTGGGGTTGTTTTTATTATTAGTGCCGCTCTTATCGTTGTCCGAAATCTTAGGGGATAAGGAACAACTTGCATCAAGATGTCAGATCATACTGAATCCAAATGCTAATCAGACTGAAAGAGAAAATTTGAGGCAGGGCCTGTCGAGTGAGGAGGCCGCATATATAGGTGGGTACTGTGCTGGACTTCAAAAGGATGAAGGGATTACTAATGACACCCACCGAACTCTTCCTGTAATCTGATATTAGGGTCCTGTGTAGGTTTTAGATAATCAGATTTACATTTTGGACATAATTCCATAATTCTATTTCGTGCGGTGTTCTAATAATGTGGCTATCACGATTCAGAGAGGGAGGCGCACTACCCTTAACAATTGGAAACTAATTAAGAAAGGCCCGATTTTTGTTAAAAACTGTCTAATTCCTCCTAACCATATGCAGGAGGAACGAATATTTCCTAAAAAGCATTTAGGCAATACAGCCCGTAGTACAGAAGTGAGATTGTATACGGATGCTCGACTCAATTCTGAAGTAGTAAATTATGGACCAAGGATTGTAACGGTGGTCGGCCTAAGCATCAAATTCCTACTTAGCACCGAGATTTCAAAGGTCGATTCAGCGATGTTATCATCACCACAATCTGTCATGATAGCATCGAATACACAATGGGAGGGTTCAATTCTTGACTCGAGCCGTGACTATACGATCAAGGGAAGTTATGGCGACGCCAACTTCGATATCAACTGTAATGATGGGGGGCCGTTCTCTGTAGTTTTTAGTAAGGAAGGCGGGTTTGGATATTTGAATATCTCATTAGTGAAAAGTTGCAAGGTTATGGATACACAGACAACAATGGATTCTTTCGGCGGTGTCCAGATATCCGGATATTGTTAATCTAGCACCTCAACCTCCGGCAAGTGGGTTGACATTGTTGACGAGCCAGAGACACCATGGCTGAAGTCACCTGGCCTGTCAGCAGTTAATTAAATCCATAAAGTATTAAATCCATTAAAGTGAAGTGTAGATCTGCTATGAAAATAAAAAGGTAGGAGATTTATTCTGGTTCTGGAGGTTGAACTTCACCTATTACAGCCTTTTCAAATGCCTGTGTTAATTGTCTGAATTCTTTTATCTGGTCGTGCAGTTGCTGTTTATCAGGTTCTGGCGGCTGTACGAATACTGCTAATACTGCTTGTTGATATTGTTCCAGTAGTCCAGGTATGGTATCTGGTCCTCCAAGGAATATTCTGTTCACGTCTTGTGCATAAGCATCGAGGAGTTCTCTAAGGTGTGGCTGTGGTCCCTCGTCCGGGTTACCTACTAACCCAATTACAGACTTTTCAAATTCATGTGTCATTTTCTTGAACTCTCCACAATCTGGACAGTCTCTGGTTGCGTAAGTTTGTTGCATGCCAACGGTGACCATACCAACTACCGCTGCCGCCGTCACTATTGTTAACAGTGGCATAGTAAATGATTTCATTACTAGACTATATGTCCAGATCTAGATAAGATTTCCATTATTGGCTTATGTTAGGTATACGAAAGTTTGAATCTTCTTATAATTTATTGACCATAAGTTAACATCAAGTCAGTGCATCCTAATCGTCTGATTTGGTTGGTGGGTTAGGCTGCTCCAAAACACTAGCCCACCGATATGCTTGTTTAAGTTTAATACTTACTGAAATGAAGTAACCAAGTTAATCAAGTCTCAAATAATTAGATGTGCATAGTATTAGTATCCAAGTCATTGTCGCCTTTGACTTGGTTGCTGGGTTAGGTCTTTGTGGTCATTGCACCTAGCCCACCAATAAATATTAAATCGAATTACTTAAAGCAAAGGCTGCTCCTTATTTTAGGTAATGTTCAAAAGTGAAACTGGCGGCCAAAGTATGCGACTCTTAAATATGAAAATGAGACTTTTAGTATCATGTTGAGCATACTAAATGAGACTCAACAGGCCATCGTTGAGACAGTTACAATGCGTCTTCATGTTCCTCAGGCTTTAGAATATTTGAAAGATGCTGGCCATGAAATGTCTAGAGCCAAATATTTTAGACACAAAAAGAAGATTGAATATATGGCTCTTGAACGTATGCACCATATCGCTAAAGTTGCTTACAAAGAGCAACACCTTGAAAGGCTGGATAGACTGGAATTAGCAGAGAAATTGATGTGGGATAACTATTTTATTGAAAAGGATCCAAGTAAGAAGGTCAAGATACTTGAAACTATCATCAGTATACAGCCGTACGTTTCTGGTTATTACGATTCTACAAGATGTGTATTGGAGGAAACTGTCAAGGCAGACGAAGACCTTCATAGGAACAAAAGGCCGTACGTCGGCATAGACGTAGAGGCTCGTAGGAAGAGTTTGAAGAAGAAGCAGAAGAACGAAGGTTGAAGGTGATTAAGGAAAGACAGGCAGAAAATACTACAGACGACAGCGTAAACTTTGCAACAGTCCAAGAAGAATCTAATCAAATAGAGTCAGAATCTTGGGCTAATGCTAACGCTATTGATAATGATACTCCAATAGAGAAGCAGCCTATACATTCAGAAGAGCAGCCAGAAGAACAGGAATCAGAAGTAGATCGATACTGGCGTTATACAACCCAAAGCCTAGACCGAAGAATTACGGAATTAAATATACTTCATTATGACTTCTGACTTTGATTTGACTATGTTGCTGATATGCAATAGTAATTAAATAATCATTTAACTCATTTAGAAAGTTATTTTAGGTTCTGTACTTCAATATGAGAGAGATGTCAAGAACGCAGACAGAGACAGAAGAGAAGAAAAAGCCACAAGTCGACCTATGCCCACGATGGGCCCTAGAACGGGAAAGTTACAAGAATGCATTGATCAGAGATATTAAAACTGGCAAAATGGTTCAATGGCCTTATCAATCCTCTGACGTTGTAGCAGAAAACAAGTATAACATATTTTTGGACAAGGTGACTGACCCAGATACTGGCTTCTTTTATCCAAAGAGAGATGAAGAAGGTAAACCTGTTAAGGCTACACCTGATAACATACCAAAGTATCTAGTTCGTACTATTATCAGAGTAAAAAGACGCGATAATAGTGAGTACCTTCTAAGCAAGGGGAATTTTTACGGTTGGGATTCACTGGGTGATCAAGTCTCCCTATACGTTCCTTATCCTGAGCGATGGACTAAAGTTAACTTCGTCTATGCCAAGGATTGGGATCCTAGAAGAAAAAGCATTGTAAGGAATTGTATGGGGCCTGGAATGAACGAAGAAATCTATACTCTAGAGTTTAATGAGAAGAAATTGAAGCAATTATTTGACAAGAGAGAGAACGACGACATTAGTTGGATTGTAAAGGAAGAACAGAGCGCTACACCTAAACAAATAGCGAAGGAACCCAACGTTAATGACACATTCAAACTATTCTTAAAACCATTTTCATATTTGTATAATGGTGAATACATATCTTCAGAAATGAAAGCGCAGTACAGACAAGAAGCAATTGATCAAGACCTATTATCTTCACCCAGTACAACAACTAGTGCGACAATTACACGGACGCCACCTAGTACAGGAACCTATTCCTGATGGTCCATATAACAGACTCAGAACTATCCATTTTGCAAAGTGCTTGTACAAAAATTAAAGCAGCCCTGAGAGAAGATAAATCATCAGCGGCACAGAATATTTTGAAAGGAATAATTGAATCTGAACAGATAGTTAAAAGTAAAATGGTTGCCCCGTTGGGTGGTAGTAGTACTACCTGTTCAAAGAATTTGTTTGAAATGTTCGGACTTGCTCACCGACTGACATAAGATTGGATAAAGAAATGCTAAATTCTCTTTACTAGTGGTTAGGTCTTACGATTACTCGATCTCGTTGGCATAAAGTGGTTGTATCATCTCCGCTGGCACCACAGAAAGTAGAAGCCGAATTTGCTACTACATTCGTATTTACTCCACCAAAGTTCGTGCAAGCCGATGACTGACTTGCAGTGTTTTGAGTATTCGAACCACTACCGCTATCAACAGAGCAAATAGATGTTCCTGTACAGACGGTATTTTGAATATTGGAGCCACCAAAAGCGGAACCGAAGCAATTGGACGTATTCCTACAAGCCATATTCACAGTATTCGAATCACCGCCGACAGAAGCAAGACAACCAGAACCTCTACTACAAGCCAGATTAACAGTATTCAGATTGCCCGCAGCAACTACATTGGAACAACCAGAATCTTCACAATTAGTATTTTGAGTATTCGATGTATCCTGTACAAAATTAAAGCAAATAGAAGTTCTACAATTGTTATTTTGAGTATACAAAAAGCCATTTGCAAAATTATCACAAATAGAAGATCTACAATTGTTATCTTGATTATTCGGGCTGAGTAGTTCAACGTTGTTGCAAGTAGAAGTAGAATCACAGTTATTTGCCGCATTAACTTCAAAAGTATTTGAAAGCCCATTATGAGTTGTAGATGTTAACATCAGACTGCTAAATACGGCCATTGCACTGAACAACAAGACACTCTTGCTACTCATGGCCAAGTGAATTAAGAATTAAAATAAATAGTTATAGTTAACATAGATGTGTACCTATATTCCATATCGTACCTAATTTATGCAAAAATATGTACTGCAATTTGAACTTCTACGGTTATTTATTTTTGTGAAGATTGTGCTAAAAACTATATGAACGTGATCAGGTTGTTTAATTAATTATGTCACTCGAACTGTTTCTATAGCCGGATATTTTACAGATAACATGTCATCAATTTCTTTGTCATCTGCAACCATAATCTCCAGTTTATGGTCCCATTGGGAACATCATTTACAGTATGCAGGCTGGTACTCAACTTAATCTTTGTGCTTACAGTATCTACACTTGCATCCCATATTCAATAATAGGATTTAAGGTTAATAACGATTAGATTTCACCTATAACACAAAAACACTTATGATATAATTAATTTAGTTAACATTACAGACTCTAACTTAATAAAGGAAATTGGTGCTCATCCATCTGTCTTGAGTCCAAACAGACAAGCACCTTTATGTCGATAACGCTGCATGAGTTTTTAATTCGTGCAATATAATATCGTGAGAATATCTTTTAAGTATTTTGTACTTTTAAAATATTATTAACATAACACAGAATTTTGATAATCACCGATTCCTATATTGTCTCACGAAGTTCTGAAATAATCTAGTCAATTGTATGATGGGTCAGATCTCAGTAACCTAAATTCCTGTCAGACAGTTTGGCGCGTTAGCCGAAATGAATAATATAACGTATCATTATTCCCGAGATACTTATTAGAATGTGTTTCTAGTTACAGTCAATGTTTCGAAACATCTTTCAAGTGGGAACAGGACTCTTTTTTGTCATCGCACTAGTTGGTGCTAGCATTGTAACGACAGCAGTATTAACCACGCAGCAGGTTTTCGCATTAGATAAAATGGAAATACTGAAGAATATGACAAGAATGGGTGTTGTTATTACTTCTACTCCCATCATGTGTACTAGCATGGGCGACATAGTACAAGCGGTAACAGGAATGGCAAAGGACAATTGGGCCAACATGACTGGAGGTAACTTGTCTGAATCCGCACCCGAAACAATGAAGGCTATGATGAACAATACAGGTGGTATGAATCAAACAAATGACATGCAGGATATGCTGACAAACTTGATAAATCAGACTATGGTACCAGGAGCAGAAAACATGAGCGATTCAATGTTGGATAAAGTAAAAGACCTTATGTTGTGTAGCCCTACCTCCGAAAAAGACATCAAAAAAATGCTGAAATAAAATTTCGTCGTTAAACCGCATTTTCTTTCTCTTTTTTTCCAATGCCTAAAGAATTTTAGGGAGGTCTAATCCTGGAGAAGCAGTTTTATAATCAACGACTTGATTCCAATAATCATAAGTTCTCTCTGGAATTACAGGCCAACCCATGCCGATAGAGATGCTAAAGTACTCATCAATAGGTGCGACATCTGCAACGACAGAATAGAATCTGCAGATATGCCAGGCCTGTACTATACTACTCTAGCATTATGGTTTGTCCGGGTCTCATCATTTACTGCTTGAACGATTGTCCTGGCCTATCTGTAAATGCAAGTATTTACGATTTCCCTCGTTGGGAACTTTGTGAGGTTTAATGCTTCCAAATGTATTTATTTTCGAAATCACTTGTACAGTTTGATGGGAGGATTCTTTAAGCGGTCAGATAAGAAAACAGAATCTCCCGATTCGATGTCAATTAGCAAACCGAACAAGACTTCACACTACAAAGAAGTACAATCTAGGGATTTGTACAATAAAGGGATAAATCATATGTCCAATGATAAGCTTCAAGATGCAATTCGCAGTTTCGAATTAGCTTTACGAATAGATCCTGAATATGTTGACGCGTGGATTAAGAAGGGATATTCACACTTTCTTTTGGATGAGTATAATCTTGCTATTGCATCATATGATAAAGCCCTTGACATCGACTTAGATAATGCAGAAGCTTGGAATCTGAAGGGTTTAGCCTACTACAAAATGAAAAACAATATTAAGGCTTTGGAGTGCAGCGATAAGGCCATAGACGCTGACCCTAATGACGGCATGTCATGGTATAATCGGGCATGTTATTTAACGTTAAGCGATCAAATTGACGATGGTATGGAGGCTTTAAGAAGAGCTATCGAAATCGACATAAGTCATGCTAAGAAGGCTGTAAGGGATAGGGATTTTGAAAGCGCACATGCAGAAGAAGGTTTTATGCGGATAATCGAAGTAGTAGTTCTTGAATCCATCAGGCAAGGTTATGACTATCCCGGTAAAATAGTCTGGATAACTGGAATGAGTAAAGAGGACATAGCAGATGCATTGCTTAGGCTGGATATGAAAGGTTTGGTAATAAGAAAAGAAAAGAGAAGTTTTACAGGCAAAGAGGAATACTATGAATTGGCAAAGGGCTTAACTGCAAAAATCGGCGAAATGAAAAGAGTTGGTTTGCTTAAATCTAAGAGAGAATATTCTGCACCAGTTCAGGAATTAAAGGAAATACTTCAGTCTTTAGATAAGGCAATGGAAGTTGTTAAATTAGGTGATTTGTCGCAGACTAAGGATGTATTTGATCAGTTAATAAATCCTACAAAACATGGGAGCACAATGTTAGAACAATTTTTTGATCAGCATAGGGACCTCCGCTTATTTCGTATTAGATTAGAAAATAGAGGACAAGAATATCTAACTTCTCATAAATCTGAAATATTAGAACGACTCAGTGAAGTGAGAGAGAAAGTAAGACAAGGTCCTGTTTCAAAAATGATCGATAAATGATGTTTAGAGAATTAAGAGCGTTATCTAATTAATAAAAATGAGTTTTTTTTGAATGGTCAGGTATAGTTGGATAGATATTGATTGTATCAAAACACTAGACATTCTATAGCAGTTGCAAAAACGATATTCGTTTTAACGCATGTCCGTTAAGATGATCCTTAGAAGTATTAGGGATGGATGTAGAATGCCCTAATTGATATTTTATTTACCGAATCCGGTGGTAATATTTGCCTTGATTGATTACCCTTTGACTACCCATGGTGATGAAAAAGGAAAATAGTCTCATCTAATCCTGATTCTAAGTATTTTATAAGTCTACATTAGCGTGCTGTTTGCTAACTCCGATCTGAATCTCGATAGGGATTTGATAATTCAAACTTATCGTACCATGCGATGTTGATCATTCTTAGGGTTATTATTTGACTTTTTGAATTGTTAACTTTGAGATATCAAGTAAAGGTCCCTTTTTGTTGACTT
>JBIOZE010000170.1:0-12544 GCA_044870745.1 Nitrososphaeraceae archaeon
AGAATATGCACTCACATATTCTTGTTGAAAGTCCTTCAAGCCAGACTGAGGATAATGTGAGGAGTCATTAATATGTGGTAGTGCTACTGTTTTTGTCAAAACTGTAAATTTTCCTGGCGATGCCGGAGTAACTTCCAGTTGAGCGCCATATGCCGTCCCAGATTTCCATGGTCGGCTATAAAATTGAATTGATGGAAACTTTGCTGGTATTGTGTCAGCTAGTCCTCGATAACTCGAACCGATCTCCTCGCCTTGCTGTATCAGTAATGGACTCTGTGTAAAGTTGTGACTTAATACAGTAACTACTTCATTTGTGTTAGTTAAGTTAGGAAATGAGATGGAAACCAATTGAAGGTCGGCATTATCTCCTTTATTCGCCGCAATAACAGAAATTTGGAATGGCTTTCCCAAAATAACTTCTGCTAGTGGAAAGCTGACTTTACTAATTAAAGGTCTACCATATAATTCCGATAAATGTGAGAGATAAAAACCAGGAAAAAAGTATACCGCAAAAAAGAAATACGTAGCTAGGACTCCAATGATTGTAATTATTATTACAATTTTCTTTTCCGCCCAGTTAGGCATTCTAGTCTGGATCATTTTTTGATCAAAGAGCTATTTTAGAACTAGCACTTGAAGTATTTCTTATGCATCTTGTCAAACGAATCAATATCGAGCATCTATCAACTTGCAGTGCCTCTGGTTTGATATTTGCTATACAGCGGGTATTTGTGTCTAGTAACGTCATTAATCTCTCGTTCAAAAAAATAATTCGTGAAATCAGTTACCTTGTTGAGCTGTTGTTTGATGGAACTCGCAGGTAGTAATCAGTTGCACATCATATAACTTTCTTAACACACCAGTTAATTATTTCCAACCACGATCTAGTTTCATTGGCCTATCGTCCTCTTCCGTAAACATCATTCCTCCGCCACCTGTGCCTTCACCATGCATCAGATGATGCATTTGCTGCATTTTCATCCATTCCTTCTGAGACATCTCTTCAGAGGACAGAACTAGTCCTGTTCCGGGATCAACTATAACTTTGTGAAATTCCATTGCAGGTGTACCAAGGATTATCGTATATACCAAGTAAGAACCATATGGTCCACCATAGGCCGCCATTGCAAATGAATTATTACCTATCGTTTGTTCAGCGGTAGTAATTGCTTGAGTCAGAGTAGTATTGACTTTGGCCCCAATAGCTTGGAAAATAGTTTGATCCAGATCAATAGTTCCATTTATTACCTTTTCGTGCGCACCATAAGATTTATTTCCGTAATCAAGTCCGCCTCCCATGCTTGCCATCTTCACTGCATCTGATTCCTGTCCAGTTGCATAGGATAAAAAACCTGCCATCGTGAAGATAATGGTAGCTGTCACTATCGCCCTTATACTCTTAGATTTCGACTCCATATCAAACTGATAATTGGTTTTCATTGTATTTAACAATTTGAGAGGGGGAGTGCGGTATATAATTCATCAATACTTATTGATGGTTTTAGCATTACTAGCACACACTTTTGAGCCGAACGACAGTTATCAGTTATTCTCTCTTTTATTCACTCCTTTCAGCATATTGAACTATATCAATCAGCGGGCCATCTAATAGTACCGTCAGAGCTTTCTAGTTTGTTCCTTGCGTATCTGCTTCGAATCTCAAATATTATCAATAGCCATTTGTTAAAGTGTTAATTGATGGCTGCGTTTACCTTGACTTGGTATTATTACTAGGCCAAGGGGAGTCTGGGAATATCTTACGTGTTTTTCTCCTGAAAAGACCATTTGTAATGGGTTCTTGAGTACTTGAATAATATTGTTTCTTAGTAACTCCTCTCGTTCATTGCAAAGTCATATTCTAACGTATCCTTTATTTACTAGTTCGTTAAATTTATCTTCTAATACAGGACAAATATTATTTGTATCTATTATCATCTTAGCCATTACTTTAGGAGATTTTGATTTATTGCTTGTAATAATAAGTTAGATAAAGATCAAAATTCATGGCTCGTCAATTACCTACTCGCACCATCATGAATAATGCAAATCTTGGTACAGGACATAAGATTGTAAATCGACCAGTTTTCTAGATTGTTTTTGTGAAAAGGATCTCGTGATTTCCGAATGTATCATCTTCCCAGGCGAGATATACTGTCCCATCATCAGAGACTGAAATAGATGTACACTCTGATATTCCATCGTTTACGCTAATGTTCTTAAACTCGTTATGAAAGTTGACACCTTCGAGTGAGCTCCGTTTGATAAGTATCTCTTCATTGCCATCTGGCAATGCGGCCTGCCAAGCTACATAGACGTTGTTGTATCTATCAGCTGCCACTTCAACGTTCAATGCATTACCTTCCTCAAGTGGTATTGGGCTGGAGAAGGTCTTTCCGTTATCAATGCTTCTTGTAAAGAAGAGATCACCTACAACCTTTTCATCAGGGTTACCGCCCCATACGACATATACGTTATTTCCCCGCGCCGCTATCTGAGATTCTCCAATGGATTCTCCCACGGTACTGAGCTTTATAGGTTCAGCAAAACTTTTACCATTATCCATGCTTCTGGAAAAAAATATACCAGTATTACTATTGTTGTTGTTATTGTTTGCTTCTCCATTGATATTAATAGTATCATATTCTCTTATTATTCCAATGTTCCATACTAGATATACGCCACCATTTTCTGAAGCAGCTATTTTTGGATATGACTTGAATGCATCATTGCTCAGAACTAATGGTTCTCGAAAATTATTCCCGCTGTCAGAACTTGCCCTCAGTATTATACTACTATTACTTTTCATAAAGTTTGTATCAGGAGTCTCATTACTTGACATATCACCAGCATCTGCTATTTGTGGTATAGTTTCTTGCCATACGGCATAGACATTTTTTCCTTCTGCTGCTATTTCCAAATAGTCAGTAGCAGCTCCTTTACTACTAACACTATTTGTACCATTGCTCAAATTGATTATTTCACTAAAAGTTTTTCCACCATCAGTGCTTTTCCTGTACAAAATATCCTTTCCAGTAGAATCACTATTATCTAACCACACTACGTGAACAAATTCCCCAGAAACAGCTATCTGAGGATGTTCAGAAAATCCAAGATTGTTACTCAAATTAATTTCCTTTCCAAAGCTGACGCCGCCGTCAATACTCTTCTTTAGCAGAATGTCATAATTCCTAATATTGTAGTCGTTATTATTCTTGAAAAAACTGGCATTATTCTGCTCCTGCCCTTGTTCTTGTTCTAGAGGTGTTGGATCATTTTCCTCCCATACCACATAAACGCTCTCACCTTCAGAGGCTATCTGTGCGTAAACAGAGTCCTTGGGATTATTGCTTACATTAACTGGCCTCGTAAATTCAATTAATTCACTGCCTTGTGCATAATACCTCGAATAAATTATTCTATCGACTGCAACTAAATGTAAGCTTGAATCTATCAGGAAGAAAAGGAAGAAGCCAATCATAATAACTCTAAATTTTGCAGATGCGAACAATCTGACAATTCCTACCAGTTCCTTTGAAATAGACGTTGTTGGAATCATGTTAATTCAGCTGTTTGTATTCAATTCCCAATTCCATACTTCATTATTATTAACGTATCTAAGTCTCATTAGACGGTCCATAGAAATTGTTGTATCATAATCGTTGAAGATCACCATCATATTTTTCATGGGACCTGAATTTCTCTTACGCTTAGATTCTGAAAGTTCCAAATCATATTATCAGACCTGAATGCGGCTACCCTATCAGACTTGATGATTATAAAATCTCTTGGTCTTCCGCAATTTGCACTATAGAAGACTGAATCAGAAGAGCTAGCCTCCCATCCGCCTCTATCTACTTCTTCAGCCACTTTCATCCATTTATTTTGAGCGTTAGAATCAATGTATGATTCCATTTTTACAAATGTACGATTGGTGGATTTTTCATTGATGTTATATATTACTACTTTCCATCCAATCCATTTGCCGATGATAGATTCCACAACTTTCCTTTTCCCCCTTTCGTCGGTATAACCTCCGGTATGCCAAATTTCTTTAACCCACGAAATGGTCCCATCAGCGGAGATTCCAGCTTTGAGAGATGTTCCTTCGCATGGTACTAGGTTATTATGTCTATTTCCTCGAGCATACCAGACTAAGGCATCGTGTTCATTACTAGCATTCAAAACTTTGGCATAGCCTGTTATTTCTACATCTTTCCATTCATCTAATTCGTCAGGTGTCCTAACGTTCATTCTAACTTGCTCGTATCCATTCCCGGTCGCATTCAGTCCAATCTGCCATGACCCATCTGATTGCCTTTGGATTTCTGAACCGGGGTTAAACACACCATCACCATCTGGATTCTGCATATCAACATACCATTCCCTTCCATTATGTTTGGTTGGATATACGGCCAGGGTACCAAATTTATCAAGCATGTTATTAGATACTACAATAGGCGTTGGTTGTGAAATTTTGACCAAATTAATTACAAGGAATGTTGTAATCGCTATCGAGAAACCTACTAGAAGGAGAACAACTAAATTAATGGGCATCTTGTTTATCCCTCACTTCAACAATTATTAATATCATAATAACAATTTCTTCGACTAAA
Source organism: Nitrososphaeraceae archaeon (assembly GCA_044870745.1). Classification (GTDB taxonomy): domain Archaea; phylum Thermoproteota; class Nitrososphaeria; order Nitrososphaerales; family Nitrososphaeraceae; genus TA-21. The sequence goes on from JBIOZE010000170.1 coordinate 4,614, forward strand.
GTATATGGAATATCAATATTAAATGAAATCAGTTAGTGAAGTTTGTTTCGTAGTATTTTTTCTATCCTCATAACTCGTCATATTTTCCAATTCTACCATCTCCATTTCGGGTATTTCTATCTGAGAACCCCATTCAACTCTGTGTAAACCTAACATCTCTCTGAAGATATTTGAAGTCTCGGGTCCAAACCCGGCGTAATGATTGTTTGCTGCAACCATTGCTGTTCTGACATCGTGTTCATCTTGTTGAATTTTCTTGAGTCTTTCCGCCCATCCCGACATCTCTAACGCCCTATCTTTGAGAATAGTACCAAAGTGCCTTTCACTAATGCTACGATCCCCTATAAACCTAAGATAGACAAAATCAGTTGTTACTACAGGAGGCGTTTGCACTATATCGAGTTGATTCCATACAAGACAGATCCGATTATTCTTAAAGAAATTGTAGGCCAAATCTGAAAACCAGGAGGAGTGTCTTACCTCGATAGCATACCTGAATGAGTCATCAAAAAAGAAGTCATATTGGCGTAATGCTTCCATTCCCTCTTTAATTTTAAAGGAGGGTGGAAATTGAATCAGTAGTGTCAATAATTTGTCCTTCAAAGGTTCCATCGCCTCATAGAAAAGTTCCAACTCTTTCTGACAGCTTTGAAACCTCTTCTCATGAGTAATTACTCTAGGGAATTTGGCACTAAACCTGAACTTAGAAGAAGTTCTAGCATTCCAGAGCTTTACCATATTTTTGGTAGGTATTTGGTAAAACGTGGAATCAATCTCTACATAATCAAATACATGCGAGTAATAAGATAACCACTGTCTTTGTTCCAGTTTCTCAGGATAAAATATTCCCCGCCATGAAGAATAACCCCAGCCTGAAGTGCCAGTAAAGAGTTTCACGATGCTAAGCATAATAACACACTCTTCAAAATTAACGTTTGGAGAGAATATCTGGTTGTAAACGTAACCTGAAACACTGTCGGAAACGATTGTTTTGTAGGCGAATTCCCTGAGGAAAAATACTAATCTCAAGATGCACAAATGACAATTTGCGTACTTTATCGATAGTGATTTAGGGCCATGTGTTATTCAAGTTTATATCTGGATGGACTCAACAACTATTTTACCTAACAGCGTAACATAGTTAGAATACATATTTTTAGACAAAAATAGAGGCGTTAGTGGCAAGCAATCTCTAGTGGGAAGGGAGAAAGAGGAAAAGGAAAACTTTATGAAAGGGATATCTAAACTGGCAAAAGAAAAGGAAGGTCAAAAAGCAAGAATAAAGTGAAACAGAGAAGGCGAATTACTTATCTATTCTGTAACTTTGAGCGCCAACCTTAATGCATGCAATATGCTGCTCTTTTACCCAAATATGACAAATATTTAGTGTTAGTATCCGAATTTCCTTTAATTGCATCTGATAGATGAGTATCTGAACAGTATCATTGACAAAGAAAGCAAAATTTTTTTCACTTGCAATGTTATTCACTTTTACTTTGATTTTATCGCTAGCTATTACTCGGAATGCAGCGGAAGCTTCTGCATCAGATAGTCAGTTCTTTGCCAAACTCGACTCTTATAACGAGGTATCTGCTCCTACCACTGATGCTGCTACTGGTGTTACCATCTCAATGCCATCAGGTATTGCATCGTTTTCAACCAATGGTGACGTAATCTTTTATAATATAAAGGCAAATGGAGTGTACAACATAATGGGAGCCAGATTACAGGACACTGAAAATGGAAAGGGTGGAGAAGTTGTAGCTACGTTGATAAGTGCAGGTAATTCCACGGCCAACCCTCAGAATTTACTCACGGAAGGAATTGTTTCTTCGGCCATAACATCTAAGGACTTGACTGGTCCTCTTCAGGGAAAATCAATAATTGACTTGCTTGATTTGATTGAAAAAGGTCGAATATACGTCAACATTTACAGCACTGGTAATCCCGATGGCGAAATAGGTGGCCGAGTCATTCTTCAGTAGATCTATTTTGAATAACGGCTGCTGTAAACTATTAGTCATTATTTAATTTTACCGCTGCAATTTGCTGGACCAACAAACGAACTTGATGCCGCAGATCATGGAACGCAAGATATGACATTAGTCATAAACGTGAAAGACAAGTCACTTATTTGGGAATATGCCAATAATTGGTGTACGCCCAAAATGGTTGACTACCTCTAACTGATCTGAAGTTATACCCTCAAATGAGAGACTTATCGTCCTGTTATCAAGATTCTTTATCACATAAGGAATGCCAAAAATTGGGCCATCTTTCAAACTAACTGACATGGTACCTTCATACACAGTAGTACCATTTTGTTGCTTTGAAGTGTTAGTCAATGAAAAATCTGATATCTTGTGCTTGTGCCCTGAAGATCCGTTTGCCATTATCATGTCTAGTGTGGCTGAAAATTTACCTGGATTTGTTTTATTAAAGTCAGTATTATTAAACAAGTTACTTTTCCATTTACCTGAGAGTAACCAAGTAATATTATCATTCAAATCCTTCTGCGTACTATTTATTTGTCCAATAGTTTGATCCGCATTTTTAACATCAGTTTGAGCACTTATTATAAGCACCGGACAGTATAGTACCGCCCAATAAAAAACAGTGGCAATAATAGTCGATGAAATCATAAGTATTTTATTACTATCAAGAGAAACTTGCCCTAATTGTTTCATTACAATTGTGTCACAGATAAATATGAAAAGAGAAAGTATAAAAGTGTAATGTAACTGACACTCCGCAATTCGAAATTGGCCCACTAAAACTGTTTACCTTTTTCACTTTAGCATATAGTCACTAATACTGCTATAATTTAGACCAAAGCGAGCTAAGTTTATTTGCTGAAGATTTAGCATCGTTACTATTGGTAAATACTTCCAAAGTGATTGTCCTATCATATCCCACATCCTTCAATGCTTTGACTACTTTCTCATGATCAATTGTCCCTCCGCCAATGGGCAAGTGTTCGTCTCTCTCCCCATGGTTGTCATGCCAATGTACATGAATAATTTTTTCATGAAAGGTAGTAATGTAGTTAAATATTGAGTTCATTCCTCCTGAGGTAAATGCATGAGGTATATCGAGGTGAACTAATAAGGATGATACATTATCGATAATGTATTTGAATTCATTCACATCATGGATTCCATTTGACAGTGGTACATTCTCTAACATCACTCTAATCTTTAACTTTTCAGCGTATGAAACAATTTCTCTGAGGCCCTTGATTAAATTTATCAAGAGCGCATTCCTTTTCTTTCCGTAAAACATGCCGTTAAGATTCGCATGGAAATTTATGAGATCTAATCCAATCTCCTTAGCAGTTCTAATCTCCCTAGTGGCCTCAAGTATCCAAGCATCCCTTATGTATCCATAATCTGAGCACAAATCAATCCAGTAGGCTGTGTGACCAATAGGCTTTTCTTTGAACTTGTCAAATAGCTTCAATATCTCATCTTTCTTTTTATTAATTAGAAGTGGATTACCTTCAGGACCTTCAATGGCAATCTCAGCATAGTCAAATCCTAGATCATATATTTTTCTTATCTCACTTAATATCTCGTTAGAAGGATTGGTAAGTAGTCCATAAATTGGCATAGGAAATGGCAGTAGATTATAGATTTTTGAGTAGTACAACTTAAATGATGCGATAGAACTGGCCTTCTATGGCCTAAATCAATTAACATACATTGGATAAAAATTTAGATTCCGATTCGTTATGAGAAAGTTAGCTGCTCTTGACCCGCTCAATATAGTTATGACTTGGTAAAACTGTTCTTGGAAGTAATACAATGGTTTCCTAGATAAACTATAATACTACATATCATCTAAGTTCTCTCTCCACAATCCAACATGTGTTAAATCCCTTGTTACATCGTACACTAATGATATCTCTTCTTGGAGTTTACACCACCAAAAGTACACCAAGTGCTAGAAGTATTGTCAGATGGCATATCTGTTAATATATTTGAAATAATAGAGTCAAATGCTAAAAAAGCGACACATCTGAAACAAGAACTTAACTTAAGTACCAAACAATTCTACGACAGAGTTCAGAAATTAATGGATGCCGGCCTCGTTAAGCGAAGGGGCTTATACTATCATGTTACGTCCTTCGGAAGCGCAACATTGCAGGCCTATGCAAAAATTGCTAAGGGAATCGAATACCTACCAGAGTTTAAGATTATAGACTCGATAGCGAATGGCGACGTGCCTTGGAAGGAACGCATGGAATTGATTGATAGATTAGTCGAGGATCTAGAAATTAAGACACATATCGAATGGTGACAGAAAAAAACAATTGTAAAAAATCAATCTTATCAATTTACCTCATGTCATCCATATCCGCAGGCAACTCTGTATCTTGCTGACCGCCATGCCCCTTTAAGATATTCTTATATCGCTAGCGATAAAAAACAGAAACATTCCTTTCCTAGGCAAATATTGCGAGGAAATGGATCACGCCTAAGATGGACAAAGAGTAATTTCTATATTTTATCGCTAGTGATAATTACCCTAATGTATAGCCTGGAATCATGTATTCCTTTTGGCAATACTCGCATAGCAGCAACCTTGGTTCATGTTTATCATATTCACTTTGATAACTATCATCAATCTCTTTTAACATAGCAATCTTGATTTCAATATCTTGAAGGCATGGAATTGATTCATTACATAGATCGCATCTGTTTACTACGGCCTTAAAGTGCTTGTCAAGAATAGACATCCCTAAAATAAACAAGATCGAAGAATATATCTTGTTGACAAATTCAATGTACAAAAAAGTTAAAAGGATTTATCTCGTATAGAATAATGCACGAATTAAAAACTCGTACAGCGTTATCGACAAGGTGCTTGTCTGTCTGACTCAAGACAGATGGATGAGCACCAATTTCCTTTATTAAGTTAGAGTCTGCAATGTAAACTAAATTAATTATATCATAAGTGTTTTTGTGTCATAGGAGGAATCAAATCGTTATTAACCTTAAATCCTATTATTGAATATGGGATGCAGGTGTAGATACTGTAAGCACAAAGATTCAGTTGAGTGCGAGTCTGCATACTGTAAATGTTGTTCCCAATGGGACCATAAACTGGAGATTATGGTTGCAGATGACAAAGAAATTGATGACATGTTATCTGTAAAATATCCGGCTATAGAAACAGTTCGAGTGACATAATTAATTAAATAACCTGTTCTCTTTCGTATAGTTTCTTTATACAATTTTCACAATACCATTCTCGCAGGGTTGCGCCTCCATCTTTTACGGGATATGTAACTTCTATCATGGCGATACCGCCACAACTCCAACATCCTGAATGTCCTGTCATCTCTTTGATTACTCGTTTCTTAACAGCATCCGTAACGTTAGAACTCATTACTTTTTGAAGTGCTTCGAGTTTATCGGCCTCTAGATTGAGTTTGTGAACAGTTGCATCTTGTCTAATTCTAAGTTATTCCATTTTGTTATCTAGCCTATCTTAGCCGGTGACTGAGTCCGAACATCGCAAACAAGTTCTTTGAACCGGTAGCACTTCCACCCAACGGAGCAACCATTTTACTTTTAACTATCTGTTCAGATTCAATTATTCCTTTCAAAATATTCTTCGCTGCTGGTGATTTATCTTCTCTCAGGGCTGCTTTAATTTTAGTACAAGCATTTATCAAAATGGATAGTTCAGAGTCTGATACTTGTACCATTAGGAATAGGTCCCTGTACTGGGTGGTGTTCTTGTTGTTACTGTTGCGGATGAAGGCGACAATGACTTGGATACTATGCACATCTAATTATTTGAGACTTGATTAACTTGGTTACTTCATTTCAGTAAGTATTAAACTTAAACAAGCATATCGGTGGGCTAGTGTTTTGGAGCAACCTAACCCACCAACCAAGTCAGACGGTTATGGATGTATTAAGAAAAGGTGCCAAGTTAGTTTCGTATATAGAAAGACAGGATTAATATTAAAAAATCTGTAAGTCATTATTTCATAAACAAAGTAAAAAAAGTCAAAGAATTCCAACACTGTAGCAATGACACAGATAATTTTATCATAATACTTAATAAAAGTCAAAATTGACAAAGATCGGAAAAATGACAAGAAATAGTCTATTATTGGGTATATGCATATGCATACTGGCTGGAATCATTGCTGTGTCAACTACGAGCGTTAATGTGGCACAGGCTGAAGTGATAGTGTGTACTGGGCCGAATGAATGTTTAGGCACAGAGAATGCTGATAACATGCTTGGTGACGATACAGCCAATCTAATGATTGGGTCAGGTGGTAATGACTTGGTTAATGGTAAAGGTGGTGCTGATCGGGTCATTGGATCAAACGATAATGACATTGTTTCAGGGGGAGCAGGGCCTGATACTGTGCTTGGGGGTTTTGCTGCCGACAAGTTAATTGGTGGAAACGACGATGATAAAGTTTATCAAAGTGTTACAGGGGCAGATGCAAATGAGCCAGACGGCGGTAAAGACATACTTGATTGCGGACCGGGGAACGATGAAGCCTGGATAAATTTCAGCGTTGATCACGATGTTGCGGTGAACTGCGAAACAGTACATGGTGAAATAATAGTAGGTTGAGAAAAGGAATAATGCTGAAAACACTCAACCTCTCCTTATTGGCAATTATGGCAACCGCGATAATCTTAGTCCCTCTAAGTATATCCTCATTTCAGCAACAGCAAGCATACGCACCCAGGGATTGTCCAAGTTGTGGGGAGTTCAAAAAACTGACGCATGAATTGGAAAAGAATGTAATCGGGTTAGTAGGTAATCCAAACGAAGGACCAATACCTCATCTTAGAGAATTGGTCGATGCTTATGCACAAGACGTAAACAGAATATTCCTTGGAGGTCCAGATACCCTACCTGAATTACTAGCACAATACCAACAAGAAGTATTAGCAGTATTCCAAAACCCGCCAGATCCTGATAAACAGCAACAGCATGACCAGATAAAAGAATTCAGACAATTAACACATACATTTGAAAAGTCTGTAATAGGCGCCATTAATCCTCCAGAACCAGAATAAATCTCCTACCTTTTTATTTTCATAGCAGATCTACACTTCACTTTAATGGATTTAATACTTTATGGATTTAATTAATTGCTGACAGGCCAGGTGACTTCAGCCATGGTGTCTCTGGCTCGTCAGCAATGTCAACCCACTTGCCGGAGGTTGAGATGCTAACGCCGGCCTCCGGCTTTCATTTATCGCCTTAACCAATGTAAGATGCAATTGATAAATGACTTTACCGAAATTTGTCAGCAGATACTTTCCTTTTGTACGTTTAATCAAGTGCATTTTAGTCAACTTAGAGAGTCTGTCGTAATACTGTTTATGAGATAGTCCGAAACTATCTACATCATTTGCGATAAAAGTGAATAGTTCGTGTCCGGCGGTTAATGCCTCTAGCACATTTAGCATTGTTATGTTTTTTACAAGTTTTTTCATTCGTTATCCGACTCTGCTGCAGCATGCAAGTTATTAACTCATGTTGACCATTTCTTGGTAAAATAATTGATTTACCTATTAGTGAATCCATTGTATTGTACAATGCAAATGGTTCTGGACTGTCTTATTAGTTTTCAACTATTGCGGGTAGTTAGGCTCCCTCTGTCTCTCTGAACGGTGATAAGAGGGGCTAATTATTTGGCCGTGTTTATCCTGTATGAAGTATCTCACAATTAATTGCAATATCATTATCTACACTGGTATTTATCCACGCCTCATCTTTTCCAGGGCCGCAGTCGATATAATCTTTGAATCCATCAGAAAGCGTATTTGAATTGTCATCGTGAAAAATTTTGTCATCCCCAGGACCACCAATAAGCCGATCTCCTCCTCCGCCTGACATACATCCAGTTGCAAGCACGCCACCACCAAAGATTCCGTCATTGCCTT